>JBDGZZ010000057.1:0-31325 GCA_039588335.1 Gemmatimonadota bacterium
GGTAGAAGATGTCAACGTACTCGAGGCCGAGACGGCTGAGGCTCTGATCGAGACTCGCAAGCAGGTATTTGCGCGAGCCCAAGTCGCCATACGGACCGGGCCACATGTCCCAGCCGGCCTTCGTGGAGATGATGAGCTGGTCTCGGTACCGGGAGAGGTCGTCCCGCAGGATCCGGCCGAAGGTCTCCTCGGCCGTTCCGTAGGGAGGGCCGTAGTTGTTGGCCAGGTCGAAATGGGTGATTCCCAGATCGAAGGCCCGGAACACCATGGCGCGAGCCATCTCGAAGTCGTCGATCCCACCAAAGTTGTGCCAGAGCCCAAGGGAGACGGCCGGCAACTTGATACCACTGCGGCCGCAGCGGTTGTATGGCATCGACTCGTAGCGATGCTCAGAGGGATGGTACGGCGTAGCTACCTCCTTGTTGTCATGGAAGAGACGCCGATAATCGGGTCGTCGCAAGACCTAGGGAAGGTTCGGCGTTGAAGGCCCGCGCTTTGGGAGCCTGCCCGCCAAAGCCCAGAACGAGCGGCGGCGGGCCGCAACTTTCCGTCCGTTACCTGAGGATCTTGCGTTCCGGCCAGCGATTGAGCCACATGGTTACTCGACTCGTGCGGTTGAAGGGCGGGTAGGAGTACAATCCGCCGCTCACAAGGTCTACCCAACCGTCGCCGTCCAGATCGCCATGATCCAGAACCAGCTGGTGGCTCGGTGACGACACGAGGTCGTGAGCCGTGAACTGCTGTCGGCCATCGTTTTCAAACCACATCATCGATTGGGCGCTCGGATCGGTCCATTGGTTGAAGGCGCTAACAGCAACCACATCCAAGTCGCCGTCGTTGTCGACATCGACGGCCGCAGGCGAAAACGCGCCCGGTAGATTGCTGATGCGGTGGAACTGGAATTTCAGATCTCCCCGGTTCTCCAGCCACTGCACGCCGTGCCAGGGCAGCGGCGCGGGTGGGATGTGGTCGAAGGCGTCGCCATTCGTGTACAACAGGTCCAGATCGCCATCCTCGTCCAGATCGACCAGCGACATACCGCTACTTCCGTAATCCTCGTTGGAGGAATGAAATATCCGACGAGTGTTGAACTTGCCCGAGCCCCGATTCTCAAAAACATACACGGACTCCCATTCCTGGGAGACGAGGGCAGCAATGTCCAAGTCCCCATCGCCGTCCAGATCGCCGACCGGCGTGTGGATGGTACCGGAGAGATTGAGCAGGTTGTGACTCTCGAACTCCCAGTTGCCCTGGTTCTCCATCCAGCGAATCTCGCCGTCGTCGTAGCCAAATTGACCTACCGCGAGGTCGATATCGCCGTCGCCATCGAAGTCGCCGGGCTGGACATCCGTGACGCGGGCAATTCGCTCCACGAGGACGCGGTTCGAAAAGCGCTCGTTGCCCGTGTTCTCGAGAACGACTACAGCGCCGATCTTGTCATTGCTGGGAACGATCATCCCCATTTCTGCAACCAGGAGATCCAGATCGCCATCGAGGTCGATATCGCTTGGAGTCACATGAGCGGGTGCAGCTACTTCCGAGCCGATTTGCTGTTCCGAATATGTACCGGCGGGTTTCTGCTGGATCCAGCTGAGCCGCTGCAGTTTGGCGTCACAGATCACCACGTCCAACAGGCCGTCTCTGTCGAGGTCTACGACACTCAGGTGTGTGATCCACGGTATGGGGCCTGTCCGATCTCCAATCACGGTCGGCTCCAGGAACTCGATCGTCGGACCACGCGCGGCCGGGGGGAAGAGCATCTCTTCCTCGGTTTGGAGCACGTCGGCTACGTAGTCACGAACGGATCGTCCTGTTCGTCGGGCCTCATAGGAAATGACAAGCAGCGGAATGCCGACGAGGACGAGAGCCAGAGTCACAATCGATGCAATGGTTCTTCGAGCTATGGCCATGCTTCTCTCAGAAGTTTGTGAAATAGACAATCATACCGGCCGCGGTCAGGCCAATCAGCCAAGCCGTGGGTGCGAAACCGCTCAGGGCGGCTCGCTTCTCCATCTTTTGGTCGAGCCACAGTTGATATCCCTTCCTCAGACTGAGGGCGACTCCCAGCAACACAGCGACCGTCTGCATCCAGGGGATCCCGCTGGGCCAGATCTGAACCCAAGGCATCCCGGCCGCTCCCAACAGATTCCAGCCCCAGCCGAAGGGGTCTGAGAGCGTGTAGAGAATGAACGTGGAGTTAGTCAACACCACGGGGATGAAGAAGGCGGCCCACATCCCGAGCCCCAGAGGAATCAGGGCCGGCATGGTTCTCTTGAACGCATCGCCCGTCGTTGAGTGGAGCATCATGCCGTTCGCCGTTGTGAACACTGGGATCGGCCCGCCTGTCTTCATCCTGGTGCGGCGCGCCGCTGCGTTACCCCACCCGACGGCTAGCCAATAGAGGAGCGGCACCACCGCGAGTGCCAAGGCGGCTATCGAGGCCGCATAGAGCGCGAACTCGCTCCAGGTCGCCTTGTCGACGACGTTGGCCATGTCCCTTACAGCCGGCCAAGGAGAATGGATGGTGAGGGAATAGACCATGGCGAGCACCAGCAACACGATTGCCTGCCATGCCTCTCCATAAGATGAGAATCGCTCCTTCCATTCACCCCGCCGCCAGGACAGAGAGATATTGTCGTGCGGACAGCTCTTGAAGCACTCAGTGCAGATCCCGCAATCGGTGTTGCGCGTGATGCGCGGGACATAGAGTCCGAAGGAGCAGGCCCAGCCCTTATCGTTTCCCCTCAAGCATGGTTTGCCCTTGCAGGTGCTGCAGACCTCGTCATCCCGGCTGCGTACCATTACGCGCCCCACCGCGCTGTATGCCGAAATGAAGGAGGCCACCGGGCAGAGGTAGCGACAGAATGCCCGGTGCTCCCAAACGATCGCCATCAAAAACGCCATCACGGCCAGGGACAGCAAGAGGTAAGCAGTCCACCGGGGTTGCCCGGCGAGGGACGCGCTGAGACTCCCCAGCGCCACGAAGAAGAGCAGGCGCAGCCAAGGGCCGCGTAATGCCAGCGGCCAGCGCCAGCCAAGGGTAAAGAACTTGTTGCCATAGCGGCCGTTCTTGGTGGCGGGGCGGACCTCGCTCACGGCTCCTCGCTGCACAAACTCGCCTAGGATGGGTAGCGGACACACGAAGCACCAGATGCGAGTCCCGAACGGCACGAGCAGAACCGCGAGAAAGCTCATCCACACAGCCCAGGTCATCATGACGGCAATGTTACGCCCACCCACTTTCGTGCCCACCAATCCGGCGAGGATGATGATAGTAAAGCCCGCCAGGACGGGCATCGTTCCCACGAACTGTAACGGGCGCCATGCAAGCAGCTTGCCCAGCCATGGGAGACGCGCGTTGAGATCGATAGGTGCAGGCGACGGACCTGGCGCCACCAGCTGCCTCGAGCTGTCGCGCGAGCGTATCCACCCGATGACAAGCAGTGACGCAAGCAGTCCCAGGCTGCCCCAAAGGAGAGAGTTGGGCCGCACAATGAGGCCGCCCTGCTCGAAGCCGTGCATAGGACCACAGTAGACGTGGCAGCGAAACCGCGACGACGAGACCACGCTTCCCCACCAACCACCCGTCTCGCCCGCGGTTAGGATCAGCTCTCTGCTCACTTCGGGTGGGTCGGTGGCGTGCAGTGGGTCTACTATTGCGACCGTTTCCATAGTCGGCGTGATTTTGGCTTCCACCCGGTAGTCTTGCAGCAGAAAGCTGTGGCCGGCGTCGCGCGTCGAGAAACTCAGGCGCAGGGTATCGCCGCGGTTGGCGCGAATGATTGACGGGGAGGTTCCGTACCGAAACGTCTCGATGTGGATTTGCCTCTCTCGGGGAGGTGGCGTGGTGGCCCACTCGATGAGCACCGGTGCGCCGACGAACACCGCGATGAGGACCGCGTAGAGGCTATAGCGACGCAGCATCGACTACCGAGACCGGCTTGGGTGAGGCACTCACCATTGCGTCGAACCGCTTTCTTAGTTCCATTCGAAGGGCCTCCGGTCCATCAATCGAGGGAAGCAACGGCTTTCGGGCAAGCTCCAGCCGGTTCCGGCGCGGATCGACATAGCCAAATGTATCAATCCGCGGAAGCGTCATCCACGCTTGGAAATGCCTTTTCATGAGTGGACTGGTCAGAACCACCCAGAGTGGTGCAAACCGGCTCCCCTGCGGCGTTCGAAGAGAGAGCCGGTTCATCACCGAGAGGCTGCAGCTACACCTTTATGAAGATCCTCCTCCGGTACAGTATGTAGGCAGGAACGTATATGACGAGCATGTAAATGATTGCGTACAGGAATGAGGCCAGTTTTGGAGCTATTCCGATACTGGTCACGCCATCCATCCAGAGTCCGCTCAGAGATACTCCACCAAAAATGTCCGAGTAGAACACGAGGGTAAGCATTCCGGCGAGCACATACGATGTGATTGCATTTGCCCCATATACTGTTCCTAGCTTCGTGCCTCTCGTGTAACCAAGGATGTCAATAACCAGGATAGCAGCCGCTAACCCCATCGTGCACATCCCGGCGGTCCAAAGGGTGTACGAACTCGACCACAGATTCTTGTTCAACGGCATGAACCATCCCCAGGCTGCACCCAGGAGATACATGGAGAAGCCAGTGAAGAATATCCATGTGAGTTTCTTGTACGGGTCTTCCAATGAGAGGATCAGTCTGCCAATGAGCATCCCGATCATGCCGGTCGCGATAGCCGGGAAGGTGCTCATCAGTCCTTCTGGATCCCATGTAACTTGCCAGAAATCGCCCGGTACGAGCAAACGATCGAGCCAGGTAGTGATGTTCACGCCGGGTTCATAATTCGCTGCTATGAAGCCATCTGATATTTGGCGAATCGGTCCTATGTCCAGCATTCCCCCGCTGTACTGGACCTGACCGGTGACCAACGCATCTCGAATGACATCATCGATAGGAACCGGTACAAGTGCCATCAACAGCCAGTATCCGATCAGTATGATCGATGCGATCCATACCTGTTGCTTCCAGTTCGTGTTCAGAAACATTATGGCACAGACGAGAAAGACAATCGATATCCGTGGCAACACGCCGACGTACCGCATCCCCCCAAAGTCAAAACTCGGCCATAACCAGAGAAACCATCCCAGCAGCATTATCTTTACGGCCCTAGAGACGATCTTCTTGTAGAGGTCCTTCTTATCGGCACCGGCATCCAATCGCTTTGCATATGCCAGCGCGATAGAAACTCCCACAACAAACAGGAACGAGGGAAAGACCAAATCGGTCAATGTGATGCCATGCCAATCCGCATGTAGGAGCGGGGCATACACATGGCTCCAGGAGCCGGGGTCATTTACGATCACCATTAAGACGATTGTGTAGCCACGGAGCGCATCCAGTGAGATTAGTCGCTTGGTAGTATCGATTGATTCACTCATATAGTCAGGCTTCTTCTATTCTGGATTGACTACCGTGGGCAAACTGGATCTGCCGCGAGAATCAAATGTGCTCAGCTTAACGATGCCAGATACGATGTCTAAGGGTTCGGAATACAGTGGTGAATCGGATGTGGGATCAGACCCATCGGTGGTGTATCTGATCACCATACCGGGATAGGCAGTATTCACGACTAACCGGCCATTGTCTACTCTTGCTCCTGGTGGTGCTAGTCTGTAATTGTAGCCACCATTCAGTCGATCCAATTTTGGAAATTCTCTCTTGCCGAGCGAATTCGCGAAAACATTCCACGCCACATCCACCGCTTCGTCTCGTTCCTTTCTATCTGCGATGATTCCCCAGTCAGCCTGTCCGTACCACGCTCTTTCCGCCAGGGCGAGCATCTTAGGCAGATAGTAGTACTCCAGCATATCCTGCCCCTTTAGGGTCTCCGACCATAGTTGGGCCTGTATCCCGATGATGTTGCCTCTACCCTCGGCAGTCAGCAGTTCCTTACCGGTGAAATCATCATCAGCGTATAGTCCGCCGTTGGGGGTTGCCTTGATAGACTTGAAAACGTCGTACGGAACAAACTCGAATGCATCCCGGGTATTGATGAAACCGCCCCAGTAGAGTCCGGGCTCCCTGGGATCTTTGTTATAAGCCAGATCGAAGTAGAAGTTCGTTACGTTGCAGAGGATGACGGGGTATCCGGCATTGGCAAGTCGGTTGCCAAGATCTTCAGCCCCCCAGAGACTATTCCAGATATAGGGTACTACATCGGCATCTGCGAAATCGTTGTTAGGGGTCCACGAGCCACCCTCTTGGAAGTTCATTGCTATTTCCTCCCACCCGCCCGTCTGTAACCCCTTTGAACTCAAGTATTCATTGATCCGGTTGAAGTACACTTTCTGCAGATTCTTGGGATTGTCAATCTCCGGATGGTCTTCCATGTATTCGGCGCACATGGGGGAGCTAGACCATGCACCGTTCGGTACTTCATCTCCTCCAGTGTGAATCATGGTCAGTGGCACACCGGCCTCGCTATGCATCTCAACAACATCGTCAATCACTGTAGTCAGAAAGGCATACGCCGATTCACGGCAAACGGAGATTACGTTATCTGTGTACCATTGGGCGGAACGATATGCAGAAGCGTCATCAGGGTCTATGAGCCTGTATTGTTCCGCCTCAGGTTCCCTGCCGTCTTCCATCAGTCGTCGATACCGATGTTCCATGGCCTTTATCGCCGCTCTCGAATGCCCGGGCACATTGATTTCAGGAATTACTTCGATATGCCTCTCCCAGGCATAGGCGATGAGATCCATGTACTGTTCACGGCTGTAGAAGCCACTGCCATGACCGCTGTCGGGGTCCGTGAAGGGGCCAGACCCATACGACGGTTGAAGATGTTCCGAATCGTCACTCGTATGTCCGCGAAATGCCCCGACTCGCGTCAATTCCGGCAATTCCTCAATTTCGATTCGCCATCCTTCATCTTCAGTCAGGTGCAGATGCAGTTTATTCAATTTGTAAAACGCCATAGCGTCCAGAAGTCGCTTGACACTTTCTACTGAATGGAAATTGCGAGCGACGTCCAGGTGCATGCCCCTGTAAGGAAATGCCGGCGAATCCTCGATACGCACCGATCTCACTCGTATTGATTCGTTCTTTTGTCCGAGACGGTCGACTGGAATGAGGGCTTTCAGGCTCTGCGATCCATAGAACGCTCCGCTCATGTCACCTGAGATGATCACTCCGTCGGTCTCGGAAATCTGCAAATTGTACGAACCCGCAGTGGCGACTTCCCGATTCTGCAGATGAATGCTATTCCCACGTGGTGAACTGGATTCATTCGTCGCAACGGGACTATCTAAGATTTCACTGAGGAAAGCGGCAAGTAGTGTTGCTTCGGATTGCAGGCCGGGCTCATAGCTGACGGAAGTACCGGAGTTGATCTCGAAATGCCCGTCCTCTAGTGTCACTGACCTTGGCTTTGGTACGATGAGTTGCAGCTGATCTGCGGGTAGCTCGGTGATCCTGGAATGATTCTCAAACAACCATTCTGCCGTTGGTATTGGTTCCTCGTCACCCTGGTGGCGATTGATCTGGTCTGGGCCAACGAACGGAGCTATGGAATAATCACGAACGGGGTGCAGTTCATGAGATCCGTCCTCCTGATACAGCAGAGAGTAGAGGCCCGAGGGAGCATCACTCTCTTTGATCACTGCGTAAGTGCCATTGTACGCAATCACCAATTCTTCGCCCGGCGGGAGTCTGAAATCGGCTGTGGGTTTCATCACATAGAAGTCACCGTTGATCCAGTCAATGGTCACAGGTGCAGTTATGCTTCCCGGCGTGACGGTCCGGGGCATCATGCTCCAGTACATCTCCCAATTGGCTGCCGTGAGTTCGATGTCACTGTTGTTGCGAATAGTAAACTGGGCTCTATAGCCGCCACCTTCTGCAAAATTCGTTTCGAGGTTCCAATTCACCTGTAGGTCCAGAGCCTGCTGGGGCGAGCATCCCAGGAAAAGCGGAATCATCAAGAGAATAGACACTGACTTCATCATGATTGCCGAGTCCTTTCTACGACCTCGAAAACAGTTGATTCTAGGTACGCCGTTGCCATCCCACAGCTATCCCAACTCCCGCCCGATCTTGGAGGCCCGCTCGAGCTGATCCTTGATCCCGGCCAGGGCGGGCTCCTCTGGTCCCAGCCTCTAAGCTATCGCTGGCTGGCTGGCGAGGCCAGATTAATGTGCTAGGTCCGTCAGGCAACGAGCCCAGCGGCAGATTGCGGCCCAACAGCGCCCAGCGCGGGGCTGGAGAGCGTCCGGCGGGCAAAACACATCGCGCATTGCCTTTCGTGGGAGGAGCAGCAATGAAAACAGCAACGACAGCAATGCTAGTGATCACACTCTTTACACCGCTGCCGGTTTCCGGACAGGAGAACCCGAGTCCGGCTGAAGGCATCCACATGGCAGCCCTGCAGGGGAATATTGCAGTCATTCGGCAGCACATTGAAGCCGGTTCGGACCTGAACGAAAAAGATGCGTATGGGTCCACTCCCCTGATCATTGCAGCAACGTTTGGCAAGGCGGAAGTGGCCAAGGCGTTGATCGAGGCGGGTGCTGATCTGAACATCACAAACAACGATGGGGGGACGGCGCTTCACGCCGCCGCATTCCTTTGCCGTCCAGAGATAGTCAAGGCTCTCGTAGACAACGGTGTGAACAAGAATTTGAGGGACAACTTCGGGAATACTGCGCGGCAATCCGTTTCAGCTCCTTTCGATGATGTCAAGGGCATCTACGACAGCTTCGGGCAGGCCCTTGGACCACTGGGGCTGGAACTGGATTACGATTACATAAGGATGACGCGTCCCATGATTGTGGAGATGCTGCGTCCTCAACCTGAGGAGCTGGAAGCGGTTGATTACACACCGCTGCTGCGGGACGATTGGAACGTGTCGACGCCGGAGGAGCAAGGGCTGGATCCGACGCTCGTGGCCGAGCTCTATCTCGATGCTACTGGATTGTCGACCCTCTATGGTGTGCTTGTCATCAAGAACGGCCATCTCATCGCTGAAGGGTACTTCAATGAAGGGTCGGTCGATCAGGTGTACGCCCGCATGTCGGTCACCAAGAGCTATACCTCGGCACTGGTGGGGGTAGCACTGGATCAAGGCTATCTGTCGAGCGTCGATCAGAAGATGATCGATTTCTTCCCTGAGGTCGCCGAACAGATCAATGATCCGAGGAAGCAGCAGATAACGATCCGGGACCTACTGCAGATGCGTGCCGGATATCCCGACGAGGAACGAGAACGCCAGTATCTGGACAGTCTCTTCTTCACTGAGAACTACCACTGGATCCCGCGCATAGTTGACTTCCCTCTGGTATCCGACCCCGGAACCGAGTTCAACTACAGCTGTCTGACGTCCCATCTCCTTGCTATCATCGTGGCACGCGCGGTTAGTACAGACCTCAAGTCATACGGTCAGGAGAATCTCTTCTCGCCGATTGACGCGCAGGTGGGCGATTGGAGCAGCGATGCAGATGACTACAACTTCGGCTGTCTCGAGATCTCCTTTACGGCCCGTGATATGGCCAAGTTTGGATCGTTGTATCACAACGACGGTGAATACCATGGGAGACGGGTGCTTTCAGCCGATTGGGTCAGGGAATCGCTGCAACGGTACTCGGAGGGTATCAATCGCTCTGACGAGGCGGCCAGCACGATGGGTCGTTACTTCAGCGACATCGGGTATGGCTATCAGTGGTGGTCCGCCACGGTAGGCGAGCATCATTTCGACTACGCGGCGGGACATGGCGGACAGCTGATCGTGTTGCTGGATGAACTCGACATGATCATAGTCACCACTGCGGATCCGTTGTACGACTTTCCGGCGGAGGAAGGATGGAAGTTCGAAGGGCCGATAGTCGACCTGGTGGGCAGGTTCATCGAGTCGTTGCCGAAGGGGTGAGGGGGGGCAGCGTGTCCACGCACCGGAACGTCTGTGACAACCTC
Organism: Gemmatimonadota bacterium; assembly: GCA_039588335.1. Classification (GTDB taxonomy): domain Bacteria; phylum Gemmatimonadota; class Gemmatimonadetes; order Gemmatimonadales; family GWC2-71-9. The sequence goes on from JBDGZZ010000057.1 coordinate 9,946, forward strand.
CGCCGCCGTCTAACGGACCGTAGTGTACCGACTTAGGCGATATGCCCTTGCTAGCGGATCCCTGAGTTCTGTGGCAGATTGTATCGATCTGATCGAACGTGGACGATTGTCAGCATCCGACCGTGCAAAGGAAGGCAATCATGGATCGCAGGAGCTTTCTGGAACAGACTGGTATCGTGTTGGCGGCAACCGCTTCACTGGGGACCGTGACGGCAAGCGCGGCGAAGGCCGAGCCGCGCCTAGGCGCTGCCGGCATCGGGATGTGTGATTGGAACCTCGGCCCCATGTGCGACCCCGAACAGATTCCCAAAGCGGCAGAGGCCAATCTCACGGGAATTCAAGTGAGCCTTGGACGGAACCCGGAAGAGATCATCCTGAGGGACCCCAACGTGCGACGGCGTTACATGGAACTCGGTCGCCAACACGGCATCTCGTTCCACTCGGTTGCACTCGGCCTGTTCAATACGTATCCGCTTGCGACAGACCCGCGAACCGCTGTCTGGCTAATCGACTCTGTTGAAACTGCGGCGGCCCTTGGCGCCACCAACGTGTTGATGGCGTTCTTCGGTAACGGCGACTTGCGGTTGAAGGATGCAGGCGGCGAGTTCATCAATGAGGCCGAGGGAGACTTTGCCTCTTATCGGCTGAATGAAGACCACGTCGCCAGTGTGGTGGAGACGCTGAAGCAGATCATGCCGCGCGCACGTGACGCCGGAGTGATATTGGGACTGGAGAATACGATTACCGCTAGCCAGAACCTGCAGATCATCGATCGGGTGGGATCGGAGTGGCTGCAGGTCTACTACGATCTGGGAAACTCAACTGGCAACGGATACGACGTGCCAAGTGAGCTCCGGGCCGTCGGCAATGATCAGTTATGTGAGGTCCATCTGAAGGACTGGAATACGAGCCTTCTCGGAAGTGACGAGGCGTCGGTGGATATGGCGGGTGCTGCAGCGGCGTTGAGTGATATAGGCTACGACAAGTGGCTGGTGTTGGAGACCAGCGGCCGTGAAGGTCAGTTCATGGAAGACACCCGTGACAACGTAGCGTGGGCCAAGCAGACTTTCGAGATGTCCTAGCCCGGTCCGATCTACTGTTTTGCCTCGGCTGACCACCGTCCGCAAATCGATTGGCAAAGGGCTAGCTTCACTCGGCCGTTTGCCGCGCAGCCCGTTTTTCTGGGGCGTCGTTGTGGGCGTGGTTGGCCTGCTCCTGCTACGTGGGGGCAACTCGGTAACGTCGACCGACGATTTCTGTGAGTCGTGCCACGTTCACCCGCAGGCGACGAGCTCCTGGATACAATCAACACACTACACGACCAAGAGCGGCACCGTAATACACTGCGTGGAGTGCCACCTGCCCCCTGGCGGTGTGGACTACGCGATCCAAAAGACACGACTCGGAGTGCGGGACGCTATCGGAATGGCCTTGAAAGACCATGAGTCGTTCGACTGGGAGGCTCGCTCTCAGCTCGAACATGCTCGGACCTACGTCTTCCGCGAGTCGTGTTTGGATTGCCACCCCAACCTGTTTCCCCTCGAGCTCACGGATGAAGGCGAGGAAGCACATCTGCACTATGAGCAGCGTGCCGACGAGATACGGTGTCTCAACTGCCACCTGCAAGTGGGTCACTACGATCCCGACGCTGTGAAGGATGTCGATTTCACTATCGCGGCAACAGAAGATGTCGAGATCTACGACGCCCCCGCCGTCGTGGAGTCCTTCATAGATTACACGGAGTTCATTCCGGGCACGACGGTCAGCTTCGAGATGGTGGCTATTTCGGGTGGCACGTTTGAAATGGGGAGTGTAGAATCGGAACCGTACCGCCGCGATGACGAAGCGCCTGCTCACCCGGTCCGCGTCAGTCCGTTCTGGATGGGGCGAGTCGAGGTCACCTGGGACGAGTTCGAGGCCTGGTACCGTGCAACCAGGGCAGAAGGGCGCACCGACACGCGGCTCATGGATACTCAGGCAGATCCGGAGGCGGGGATCGATGCCATCACAGGTGCAACCCCACCTTATGTGCCGCCCGATCAGGGGTGGGGCAGGGACGAACGCCCGGCAATAACCATGACGCACCATGCCGCAGAACAATACACGCGCTGGCTGTCTCTGGTGACAGGGAAGCGTTACCGCCTGCCGACCGAGGCGGAGTGGGAATACGCCGCTCGGGCCGGTACGGGCACCGCGTATTTCTTCGAGGGTGAGCCAACCCAGTACACGAAGCGACGCTTTTTGAATCGGCTCTTCGGGCGGAGTACCGCGGTGCTCGATAGCTTCGTGGTTCATGCCGGCAACAGCGGCGCGAAGACCCAGCCACCCACTGCAGTGGCAGCCAACCCGTTTGGGCTGGTCAACATGCTGGGGAACGTGAAGGAGTTCTGCCTCGACTGGTACGCACCCGACACCTACGAACAACGCCGTACTGGCGCCGTGGTCGTCGATCCAAGGGGACCGGAAACGGGTACCGAACATGTGATCCGAGGCGGATCGTTCCGTAGTGATCCGTCCGATCTGCGGTCAGCAGCACGAGATCGCACCCGCAATAAAGCCTGTCTCCTGACCGACCCGCAGGTGCCCAAGAGCCTTTGGTGGTATTCTGATTGTACTGACATTGGATTCCGTGTAGTACGCGAGGTTGAGCACGAGATTCCGGCCCTGGCGGGCCGTGACCAAGAAAGGGAGCCGAACGATGAGTGATACTGAACATGGACCAAGCCGGCGTGAGTTCATTGAAGCGATCGGCGCTATAGGCGCGGTGGGAGCGGTGGGTGCCATGGTGAGCAGTTGCAGTGGCGGGGTGGGAGATCAATACGCCAACTACCCTTGGCCACCGCTATTGGAACAGGCTCCCGATGGCCCCGTGCTGAGAGCCGGACTCATCGGTTGCGGTGGCAGGGGCACGGGTGCGGCGACGGATTTCTTGAGTGCCGGTCCCAACCTGGAAGTGGTAGCCCTGGCTGATTGCTTCCGTGACCGTCTCGACAACTGTCGTGACAAGCTGCGGGAAGAAAAGGGTGTCGAAGTCCCGGAGGAGAGTTGTTTCTCCGGGTTCGAAGCATACCAGCAGTTGGTCGAGAGTGATATCGACTTGGTGCTGGTGGCCACGCCGCCCTACTTCCGCCCCACGCATTTCGAAGCTGCCGTCGAAGACCGCAAACACGTGTTCATGGAAAAGCCGCTAGCGGTCGATCCGGTCGGTGCGCGATCGATCATGACCACGGCCCGCAAGGCCGACGGACTTGGCCTATGCGTCGTCACCGGCACGCAACGACGCCATCAGGCCGACTACCTAGCCACGTTTCGCGAGATTACCCGTGGCGCCATCGGTGACGTAGTCAGTGCCAACTGCTACTGGAATGGTACGGTCCCATGGTGGCGTGACCGGCAACCGAACTGGACCGACATGGAGTACATGGTACGCGATTGGGTGAACTGGACTTGGCTCTCGGGCGACCATATCGTGGAGCAACACGTACACAACCTCGACGTAGTCAACTGGTACCTGGGCGATGCGCATCCCGAAAAGGCTGTCGGGTTCGGTGGTCGCTGGCGTCGTCCCAGTGGTGACCAATACGACTTCTTCAGCATCGATTTCACGTACGAAGACGACAGGCACGTCCACAGTATGTGCCGGCAGATGTCGGGTTGTGCCAACAATGTTTCGGAATTCGTCCGTGGCACCAAAGGCTACTCCAATTGCAGCAACGAGATTCGCAACGCCAGCGGAGACCTTAAATGGGAGTACCCGTACGAGCAGGACGAGGAAGGCAATCCTGTCCGACCGCGACCGTATGTGCAGGAGCACATCGATTTCGTAACGGCGATACGCAACAACGAACCGGTAAACGAGGCGGAACGGACTGCCGTCGCCACTCTCACGGCGATCATGGGTCGCATATCGTGCTACACCGGCAAAGAGGTCACCTGGGACGAGATGATGGAGTCTGATCTCGCGCTCGGGCCGGGGCGGGTGGAGCTGGGACCATCGGACTTGGTGCCGGCCGTAGTTCCGGTGCCAGGAACGGCGTAGGAGAACGCAGGGCGCAATCAGAGATCGGCCCGGCACATTGGCACGTCGCCGATTTGGCATACGCCGGGGAGCTAGAGTGAAGGGGCGTCAGGTATCAGTATCAAGTGAACGGGGGGAGGGGCTTCCGTGTTTGTAGCGTCGAGTCCCTCCTCTGCCATGCGGCTTACGTGCTTGATTCGTGCCATACCAACCTTCCTAACTCGAGGATACTCTTCGTACCTTAGATGACCACGCTGGAGGTTCTCAATGGAAGTCGTCATTCAACGAGACTACGAGCAAATGAGCGAGGTTGCGGCTCAGGTCGTCGTCGAGGTGATCAACGCCAAGCCGAATGCCGTATTGGGCATGGCGACCGGATCAACACCGCTCGGCCTGTATCAGGAGTTGGTACGACTACACAGGGAGGAGCAGCTCGACTTCTCTCGCGTTACGACGTTCAACCTCGACGAATACGTGGGTCTGCGCATGGACCATCCTCAGAGCTATCACTATTTCATGCACGAACACTTCTTCCAGTACGTGAACATTCCACCCCAGAACATCAACATCCCCTCCGGTACGACCAGCAACTACCCTGCATTCTGCGAATGGTACGAGCAGCGGATCGCGCAGTGTGGGGGAATCGATCTACAGATCCTGGGTATTGGCTCTGATGGTCACATTGCTTTCAACGAGCCAACCAGTTCTCTGAGCTCGCGAACGCGGCTCAAGACGTTGTCGAAGATGACGATCGACGACAATGCCCGATTTTTCGACCAGCGAGAGGATGTCCCAGTCTATGCGATTACCATGGGAGTCGGGACGATCCTCGACGCGCGGAAGCTGGTGATGGTTGCGAGCGGGAAGGCCAAGGGTAGGGCAATTGCCCAAGCCGTCGAGGGCCCGGTCACAAGCATGGTGACCGCAAGCGCAATTCAGCTGCACCGTGATGCGACCGTAGTAGTGGACGAGGAAGCTGCTGCGGAACTCACGATGCGCGATTACTACGACTTTATCTACAACGCAAAGCCTGCAGCACCAAAGTCGTAGGGGACTGGCGCCGGCGTCGCGCCCGTGCTGACATGAACGCGTACCGACATCGGCTGGTCTTCGCGGCGGCGAGCGTCGGGATGCTGGTCTTCGGCATCGTGGTGACGACGCTGGGTGCGGTCCTACCATCCATCATCCACCGCCTGGGACTCGACCGAACGGAAGCGGGCTCGCTGCTCTCGCTGATGACCCTGGGCATCCTCGCGGGCTCGCTTGTGTTCGGGCCGGTGGTGGACCGGCGCGGCTACAAGGGAATACTCGCGGCGGCGGTGGTGCTGATCGTGCTGGGCCTGGAAGGTATTGCCTTCGCGCCATCGATCGGGTTGCTCGCCGCAGCGGCGATACTCATTGGCTTCGGTGGTGGTGTGATGAACGGTGGTACGACCGCGCTAGTCGCCGATATCAGCGCCGAGGGCCGCGCCGCGGCGCTCGCTTACCTGGGCGTGTTCTTCGGCATCGGCGCCTTCGGCGTGCCGCTCGTGCTCGGACTACTGCGCGAGCCGTTCAGCGACGCCGGGGTCGTGGCGGGGATCGGCGCGCTGGTAGCACTCGTGCTGGCATACTATGCTACGATCCGTTTCCCCGAGCCCAAGCAGCCGCAGGGATTCCCATTGCGGCACGCCGCCGTACTGCTCCGCGATCCCGTCATCGTGCTGCTGGGGGTTGCGCTGTTCTTCGAGAGCGGCATGGAGATCACGGTCGGTGGCTGGACCGCGACCTATGTGAATCAGGAGCTGGGGCTCTCGCCGGAGCGGGCGCTGTACCTGCTTTCGCTCTACTGGTTGGGCATGACCGGAGGGCGTTGGCTGTCGGGGTGGCTGCTCAAGCGCGTGTCAACGGCTGCAGTGCTACTGTCGTCGCTGGGTGTCGCGTTCGTTGGTGCGGTGATTCTGATCGGCGCCCGGACGGCGGCCTCGGCCGGGGCGGGGACACTGCTGGCGGGTGCGGGCTTCGCGGCGGTCTTCCCGGTCATCCTCGGCTACGTGGGCGATCGTTACGAACGGTTGTCGGGGACGGCGATCGGCGTGGTGCTGGTCATGGCGTTGATGGGCGGAACGGCGATGCCTTACGTGACCGGCGTGCTGGGTGACATGTTCGGGCTGAGGGCGTCGCTCGCGATCGTGCCGGCCGGCATCGTCTGCGTGGCTCTGATCTTCGGTATCGCGCGGCCGCGGTTACGGAGGCCGCCGGAGGTGAGCGAGTGGATGCCCGGCTGACGACACGACACATGCCGGTTATCCAGCTGCTTGACGATTCTCCACCAACACACCGATCCACTCGCGTGCTTCGTCCAAGGAGCCGAACACGCGTGACGCTGCACGCACGGCGGCCTCCGAGGGCGGCTTCAAGTCTGGTATGCATACCGTCACCATGCCGGCCGCACTCGCCGCAAGGACGCCTGCGTCCGAGTCTTCAAGAGCAACGCACTCGGCTGGGTCCAGCCCGAGCCGTCCCGCCGCCTCCAGATAGATGTCTGGGGCGGGCTTGCCCCGCGTAATCTGGTCGCCCGTGACAACGGCGTCGAAACGACCTACGAGGCCTGCGCTGCTCAGACTGAACTCCGTATAGGCGCCGTCGCTCGATGTTGCAACGGCACTCCGGAGAGCGTGCTCCTCCACGAATGAGAGAAGCGCGAGAAGACCGGCCTTCGTCGGTATGCCTCGATCACTCACGGACGACCGCCACAGCTCCTGCCACCGCGCTCTGAACCGTGACATCGGGAACCCCGAACCAAAGCGGTTCACGAGTTCGCGCTCGCAGTCCGGATTCGGACGACCGGTCAACCTCGAATACCACTCATCATCCAGATCGAATCCCAGTTCCGCAGCCGCCTGCTGCCACGAGGCCTTATAGATCGGCTCCGTGTCGAGCATCAGACCATCCATATCGAGAACGACCGCGCGAATCTCCATATCAGGTTATAGGTTGAGAGTTCTCAGCGATTCGGTAGACATGACTCTCCCGGCCACTGCTGTCACGCCTCGATCCCACACGAACTCCGCCGATCTTTTCCACCGCCCGTTGTGACCGCATGTTTTGTGGGCCTATGAGAAAGACAACGCAATCGACAAACTGGAAAGCATGCTGCAGCATGAGACGCTTCATCTCACCGTTGTAGATGCCACCCCAGTGGGATCTGGCCAAGAAGGTCCAGCCAATCTCGACCTCGCTTCTCTCCTTGTCGTAACCATGGAAGCGAGAAGATCCAATCACGTGTCCAGTGTTGGTGTCGATTGCGATCAAAGCACCACCGGACGTCAAGGCCTCACGAAAGTATGCGCGGAAGGTCCCTTCTTCATGTCGATTCTTGTCCGGATGCTGCTCCCAAATGAGCCGATCGGCAGCGACTGCGTGGAGGTCATCGTAATCCTCTGAGCGAAGCGGCCTCAGTTTAACGAGGTCGCCCTTCAAAATCGGTTGGTAGTCAAAGGGCACTTTTGGCTTTCACTACCCGCCCGCCGGGCTGCAGATGCCAACGAAGGTTCCCTCGATGCTACGCACGTAGGCTACTGTCTGTCCCCAAGGCATCACCTTCGGTTCGGTAATGCTCTCCGCTCCAGCCTGCACGGCGGAGCGGTACACGTCGAGGACGTCTTCCGTCTCGAATGCGATCTCGATCCCGCACGGCTTCCCAGTCGACGGTCGGGAGTAGCCGGGCATCAGCAAGCTGCCGAGGTCATGCGTGGCAAAGTGGAGCGCACCTCCCGCCGTATCGACGGCGGCGAACTGATACAGCCCCTCTGGATCTTGGTCTGGGAGCTGAACGTCTAGATCCACAAACGCTGCCCCAATACCGAACGCCCGTAGGTAGAAGTCGAGCACTTCTGGCACGTCGTCTACGTAGATCACGGTCGAGATCTTCATCTGTGCAAGTCTGCCCGGCCTTTCTAGTCGAAAGTGGTCCGCGTTGCTTCGCCCGCGGCAAAGCGCACGCCATCGCTCACGTCTCTGACGAGTACCCGGCTCTCTGACAGTGGCGGAAGGTCATTGGCATCGAAGAACTCAATTTCCGACACCTCGGTGCTGGTTTGAGGTGCTCCGCCTGAAAGAGAGGCAGTGAAGAACAGTTTGTATACGCTGACCGGGTAGCGAGGAACGTACTCATGTCGGTCCCGGTCCCGAACAGCATATAGGTGCTCGATCTTAATGTCGTATCCGGACTCTTCTCTGACCTCGCGAACGATGCCTTCCATTGGCGACTCGTTTTGATCCGCCCAGCCACCCGGAAGTGTCCACTTTCCGTCCGACCGCTCGCGCACCAGCAAGACGCGATCGTCGTGAACGACGCAAGCACGCAAATCTACCTTGGGAGTCGCGTAGCCGGTCTCTGGAACAAAAAAGTCGCGGACGCGATCCAACGAGACTCCGCCCGACTGAGCCATGAGTTGGAATCCGATCTCACGCAGCCTCGAGTAGCGCTCGATGTCGTAGGGATCCTTGGTGTAATGCAGCCCAGTTTGGGCTAACGCCTGGATTTCGCGCAACAGCTCAAGCATGCCATCTACCTATCCTCGACGACAGAAACGATCAAGAGATTCAACGTTCTTCGTTCAGTTGAACGGCTCCTGACCCTCTAAGCCTTATGCGTCAGCAACAAACGTTTGTTAGTCCGCAGGCCCCTGCGTTACCCCCTCCTCGTCGTGGTTCGTGACCCCTGGCCTCAGCACCTTCATATCGGGAAACTCGCCCGAAGCGATTCGGCGCTGCGCATTTCTGCTGCGGCAAGTCCGAGTATTCCGAAGTGCCACGGCATTCGGCGTCCGGCCTTTGCAGCACAGTCCTCACACACAAGGCGCCCGTGAATCAGGTAGGGGTCACCGGATGGAGTCGAGCGCCATGAGGTACCGCAGGCGGCGCATTCACCGCTTCGATTCCGGCGTCGAGATCGCCTCTTTGAGGCCTGGAGCCCAACCGAGCGTTGGCGACTGCGATAACTGGGTCTAACTGTATTCGCCTGACCAGCATATGTACTAATGCCCCTTCATTTCTGCAATGTGGAGCCAACACTGGCCTGCCGGTTTTCCAGACCATAGCTTGATGAGAGGTCACATGGAGCCCGTTCATGGCTCACCCATTCGAACGATTGAAGACAGCCCTGGCGTGAATTGTGATTCTGGTGATCGCAATGCTGGTGGTCGCTGGTCACACCGCACTCGCGCAGCACGATTCGGCGGAGGCCTGGCAGGATTTTGCGCGAGATCTAGAGCAGTTGCGTCAGGAACTTGCGATTCCGGGTATGTCGGTGGCGGTGCTGCTGGATCAACAGGTCGTCTATGCTCGCGGCTTTGGTCTGGCCGACATAGATAGAGGGATTGCAGCGACCGAAGGCACGCCGTACCACATCGCCTCGTTGACCAAGCCCTTCTCGACCGTACTCATCATGCGACTCGTAGAGGCAGGGTTCCTCGCCTTGGATGGCAGCATGCGCGACCTCTGCGCCGAGTCCGTCTTTGTCATCAATGGCGAGGCTGTTCACGGCTACGATGCGCTGTGCGAGAAACTGGTGGGCCTGATCAACCATCCCTGCGCCGAATACGAATTCACCCTTCGCCACCATTTGAGCCATACGGCGCGCGGCATTCCCGGCGAGGAGAAGTACCGCTATACAGGATGGCTGTTCGGCATGGTTACCGAGGCGGTGGAAGCCGTCACACAGCGAGACTTCGTCGAGTTGCTCGCGGAGGAAATCACAGGGCCGCTGGGGCTGAGCAGCACGGTACCGAACGTGTCCGCCGTGCGGACCCGGCAGACCCTGGACCGGCGCGCGCTACCGTATCGCATCGTCGACGGAAACCGGCACGAGTTCTCGCGTTTTCCATCGCGCATTCGGGCGTCGGCGGGAATGGTATCTACCGTTCTGGATCTGGCGCGCTTCGACATCGCGATCGATCGCAATGAGCTTCTCACCCCCGCCAGCACCCAAACGATGTGGAATCCGACGATTCTGAACGATGGTTCGGTCGCACCGTATGGTCTAGGGTGGTACGTGCAAGATGTGGCTGCGGTTGGCCGGGTCGTGTGGCACGCCGGCTGGCAGCCGGACATGTACTCGGCTCTTTACCTGAAGGTTCCCAGTGTGGGCGCGACGTTTCTCATGTTGGCCAACAGCGACGGCGCCAGCGCAGCATTCGATCTATCGTCCGGAGATGTCACGCGCTCGCCTCTGGCCCGGCGATTCCTGGCGTTCCTTGCCGAATTCTAGCGTTGAGCTTGCACCGAGTTTTGTCGGGCTCTGTCGCACCCTCGGACCTCTCAGTGAATGGTCGTTGTTCGGGTGGAGTGTAGTGCTAGATTTCATCCCATGCCAACCGACCGCAGCAAGATGACAGTGCGAGTAGTTCCGCGTGGTAGTGCTGAGTCAGGAGAGGCCCGCGTTGAGGGCACGGTGGCCGAGCGCCTCGAGCTCGTAGCCCGCCTGAGCGAGGATTCGTGGGCCCGCACACGTCGATCTCTACCAACTTACACACGCGCGACCATGCCGGTTGTAATCACGCCGCTCGGAGCGCGCTCCAGCCCCGACTAGACGTTTCGTGGAGGACTTTCGCGACGTACTGGCCGAGTTGGTCAAGGCCAAGGTCGATTTCTGATCGTCGGTGCGCATGCCTTGGCGTTCACGGTGTTCTGCGGGCCACGGTCGACTTGGACATTTGGATCGACGCGTCGGCGGAGAACGCGAAGCGTGTGTTGGCTGCACTGGCCGCTTTCGGAGCACCGTTGGATACACTCGAAATCCAGGAAACCGATTTCACACAACCGGATGTCGTTGCGCAGTTCGGGTTACCACCGTACCGGATCGATATCATGACCGGTGTGAGCGGTATATCGTTCGAGGAAGGCCCTACTACCTGTGAGTACCATCACCACACCTAGTGACCCGCCCCAGTCAGGATCCATGTTCGCGCTCTGACGCCACAGTGTGAGGGTGGCAGGCTGACGCCCCAAATCCTATCTTTGCCGACCATGTCCCACGTCACCTCCCGCCTCGCAACGGTCTTACCCTGACATCTATAGAGGAGTAAGCCAAATGGCCCGCCTGAGATTCCCTCGGATGGCCAAGCTTTTACTCGCCGCTTGGCCAGTGTTTCTCCTCGGAGCGTATGAGATCGAGCAAGGGCCGGACGGGCCGCCGGAGGCAGATCAGCCCGGGCAATCCGAACGGGAAGTGATGTTCCGACGCTACTTGGACTTCGCTTCTTACGTCGACGGCGGTGAAGTCCAACCCCACTGGCTGGCTGATGGCAGCAGCTTCTGGTATGTGGATGAGCGGGACGACGGTCGGGTCCTGCTTAAAGTAGATCCCGTCAGTAATACGAGCCTCCCGTTCTTTGCCACCGACCGCCTCCGGGCTGCTGTTGGTCAGATGTTGGGGCACGAGCCTGAAGGCGAGGGAGTCCCATTCGACGCGTTCGACCTGATCGAGAATGAATCGGCCGTCGTATTCGAAGTCGAAGATAGACGGTTCGTCCTTCGCCTGGATGACTACTCGATCGAGGTTGACCTTTCCCCTGAGGAGGTCGTCACTTCGGCGAGGAGCCTCCCGCATCCTATCTGGAACTGCTGTCAACACGAGCTGCAGTCGCCGGACGGGACCCTGTTCGCCGGTATCGAGGATCATAACGTCTATGTGAGACCGGCTTCCAGCGATCGAAACGTGCTGCTCACGACTGACGGCAGCGATCAGAACTTCTGGGCGTTCTGGATGGTGATGGGTGGAGAGGCACGCTGGTCACCGGATGGCTCGAGATTGGCCATACTCAAGGGCGATGTCCGAGGCGCCACCCGGATTCCCATCGTCCGCTACGACGGGCCCTCGGATACAGTGGAATCCGTGCTTTTCCCGTATGGAGAGGGGCCGAAGCCGGGGCGGGAGATCTTCGTCATCGATGTCTCATCCGGGCAGCGCGTGAAAGTGGAGATAGGAAACGAGATCCTCGGCTGGAGTCCAGATGGGAGCGAGATCTTCGTCCGCGAGCGTGTCGACGAGCATATGAGTTCGCCCAGCACAATCCTCGCGGCGGAACCCGCCTCCGGGCGAACACGAGTCGTGCTCACCGATGTGGTGGACCAGCCCGTGAGCAACGGCTTCGACATCCCCGAACCGAGTCTAACCTTCCTTCCGGCGAGCGGGCGATTCATCTGGCTCTGCGACAGCAATGGCTGGAGACATCTTTGTCTCTATGAGCTGAGCGGGGAGCTCGTTTCGCAACTGACCGGGGATTTCTCTCTGGAACGTCTTGTCGCTGTGGACGAAGAACGAGGTTGGGTCTATTTCACTGCACATGGAGACCCCGATCGCCCCTACGACACGCATTTCTACCGGGTCGACCTAGGGGGCACTCGTATGCAGCAGCTGACAGAAGCCACCGGTCATCATAACATCCAACTTTCACCATCGAGGCGGTTCTTCGTCGATTCGCATTCAACGCTGGATCGTCCACCTCGGGTCGATCTCAGGGCGACCGACGGAAGGTTCGTGATGACCCTGGCTAGCGCACGAATTGATCGTCTCCTGGAGGAGCTCGACTGGAAGCCGCCGGAGGAGTTCGTCGTCAAAGCCGCCGATGGCATAACGGATCTGTGCGGTGTCCTCTACACACCGTTCGACTTCGATCCAGAGCGCAGCTACCCCGTGATCCAGCGTGTTTACGGCTCTGGGTTTTCCATCGTACCTCACGAGTTCAATCCTCCTGGCGTCTTTGGTTTGTTCTTGACCCAGCCACAGGCTTTGTCCCAGCTGGGCTACGTCGTCATGATGGTGGACGCTCGAGGCAGTCGTTGGCGCGGCACTGCCTTCCAGAACGTCGTCTGGGAGAAGCCGGGCTTCTACGAGATCGCCGATTATGCGGCGACGCTGAAGCAGCTGGCCGAGAGCCGTCCCTATATGGATCTGACCCGCGTCGGAATCATCGGAGGCTCCTATGGTGGGTACCTGGCACTTCATGGCATCTTGTCGGCACCCGAAGTCTACCACGTAGGAGTCGTGACGGCCGGTGTAAGCGAGATCCCCAGACATATCAACCGAGTTCGTTTACCTGCGGGCAACCAACAAGCATTCGAATACGCGTCCAATCTTCGGTTGGCCGGAAACCTCGATGGGAAGTTGCTGATGATCCATGGGACCGGTGACGACGCTGTGCCAATGGGGCACACGATGCGGATGGCCAAGGCCCTGATCGATGCGGGCAAGGAGTTCGACCTGCTCATCATGCCCGGTGAGACGCACGCGACCGACAATATCTGGACGGGCTACGGTAGGGACGCCTGGATACGCTACTTCCGGGAACACTTGGATCCCTGAAGTGGGAAGACCTTGGTGTGCGCTTCAACATTTTGCCGGGAGCATGAGCGCGCCCTCAAAGCCGGACCTGCCACATCTGAACGGTAACCTAAAAAACCACCGTCTGTATCGAGTGTGGCAGCGTGTTGATCTCCACCGAAGAAGACCCGACAGTGAGATGATATTGCCCACCATTTGGTGTCGGGTTCATGACCACAACAACCACTTTGCCGTCTTCATTCACAAAGGCCGTGGAGAGTAGCATGCTGCGGCTCGGTGCAGCCAGTATTCTCTTTGCACCGGGACGGATGAACTTGGAGAAGTGGCCGATGTAGTAATATGAATTCGTGTAGATGAGCTCACCGGTACGGGTATCTGCATGTATCGGTGCAAAGCAGAAATTCCCCACATGGTTGGGGCCTCCCTGTTCATCCAGCAAAACGTTCCAGTCGGTCCACCCCTCGGCACCTGAATTGAAGTCGTTGATCATCGATCGGCCGTAGTCTTCGCCCAGGTCCCATCTCTCATACGCAGACGGCTCGAAGCTTGCTGGAGTGCCCTCGGTAAAGAGGATGTGTTTGTCGGGGTAGAGTTTGTTCACCAGAGCCACGTTGTCGTACATCTGTACTCCACCCGACCAGTCCTCGTACCAGTGGAATCCTATACCCCATGCATACTTGGCTGCATCCAGATCGTCGAAGATTGCCTGCGCCCGCTGTACGATCAGGTCGCGGTTGTGATCCCAGACGATGATGTTCACATCACCGAGTCCTTCCTCAACCATGACCGGACCGAGATGGTTCTTGAGGAAATCCCGCTCATCCTCTGCCTGATATATACATGACTCCCAGATCTGGGTGGCCATGGGCTCGTTCTGGATAGTGATTCCCCACACCGGTACTCCCTCTTCTCTGTAACTCTTGATGAACTTCGTGTAATACAGTGCCCAGGAGTGGAAATATTCGGACAGCAGCTTACCCCCGTGTAGCATGTCGTTGTTGTCCTTCATAAAGGCGGGTGGGCTCCACGGACTGGCGAATAGCTTGAGTTGGTCATCACTGGCGGCCATCGCTTGCGTTATGAGCGGGATCTTGAACTCGAGGTCGTGAGCTATAGAAAAGGATTCCAGTTCCTTATCGCCCTCATCAACATAGGTGTAGCTGCCGCTCGAAAAATCGCAGCTGTTGATGTTTGTCCTGGCCAAGGTGTAACCGATACCGTCTTCGGTGTCGTAATACGCGTTCAACAGCTCGCCCTGTTGCGCTTCGGGAAGCTTTGCAAAGGTTTCCGCCGACGCATCGGTAAGAGAACCTCCTATGCCGAGGAAAGTCTGGAAGGTCTTCGCGGGATCGACGAATACATATACCTCCCCTTCCGATGTGGGTTCGGATTCACCGAACACCAGGGTATCTGTGGGCATCATTCTCAATGGGGTGCCCTCTGCCGTGGTGAATACTATCGCGCTCTTTCCGACAACATCGTAATCGAGATTTGCGCTGTTCAGGTCTGTGTCACCGGCAGGCCCCTGTGCGCATCCCGTGACAAGGAACTGCACTAATAGTAAGGATGAGATCTTGATGGTATTCGTCAGATGTTCTTGAGACATGAGTCTATCCTGGAGTTCAATGGAGACTGAGTGCTGCTGCGTGCCAAGTGGACCAATGCTTACCACCCAGGGTTTTGCATTGATCATTCTTCACCCGCGACCCGGCTCGATTCAATCTGCAGGTAAGGGATGGGAAAGACGGCGTGTCGAGATGTATATGTAGAAGCAGCGCTAAGGTACATTCTCCTTGCTTTCTCTTTCGCAACGTAGGCGCCCCCCTGATGCCGTCCTGGTCACTCTTGGAGATCTCCTCCGGGTCCGCGTCAACCACCGAGTTCAGCAGCCGTATAGTGGCATTGGCTCGGACGACTCCTTCATACGAGCCGCGCCACTTGTCGTTCAAATAGTCCGCGACCCCCCAAGCCCCCCCAATTGTACAATTCGATGCTCGTAATCGGGATCGGGTCACTGGCCTCGGACCCCCTGTAGGCATCATCGCGGGTCACACTTCCCCACATCCAGTTGCTGGCGGCGGTTCCCCACGCACCGCCTACTCCTGTGTTATGGTCCAGAATTTTGTACGTGGCAGTGAGCGAGCCTTCTACTCCTGCTGCATTCGCCAGGGTGTGCTCATCCAGTGCTCCCTGTGGGGTGTTCACCAAAAGATCGTTGCAGGCGTACGTCGCACCCGCCACGAAGATCAGGAGAGTCGTCCCCGGCAACTTACTGAACTGATATAGCGCTTTGCTCGGCTTCATTCCTTCGCCTAGTTTACCAACGTTGTCGCTACAGTTTGTCCAGATTGGCGTTGATCTGGATCTCATCGGCGAGGAGCCACGCCAGTCCTCCGGCGCCGGGGTGCCAGGCGGGCAGCGTTCCGATGTTCGTCGCCAGTACCCGTACGTACCGGGCGGTCTTCCCACTCAATTCTGCCGAGACGCTGCGAGTCGCATTGGGTTGCCGCTCTTCCGGCACAGGGAGCGTGAAAGTTGCCACGGCCTCGAACACCCGATCCTCGCCAGCGATGGAGAAGGTCACCTCCCGCGGCAGGAAGATCCAACTGCCGTTTACCTCGAGGAACCCGGCTCTGATGCTCCTGATCTCCGTCATGCTCCCTAGGTCGATGACTGCATTGAGGTCCTCGCCCTCGAAGCCCTGCCATCTTCCATCGCTGAAGTCGGTGGACCCCCAGCGGTCATCGGTCAGCGCGTTTGCGCCGCTTCCGTCGAACTGAGGAGCAAAGGGATTGGCCAGCGTGACCGGACGCCCCACGCCGTCGTGTGACACGGTCCGGGCAACGGCCTCGATCAGGTCGGCCCGAATTGACCCGGCCTTTTCCCCCAACTCCGGATCGGTCAGCAGCGGCTCGACCATCGCGAAGATCCACACGTCGTTACGACCGGCCAGACCGTCCAGCACCAGCTCCGTCTCTTCAACGCTCTGAGCCAAATCGAACAGCGACTGCAAAAGACGCTGGTCGTCACTTGATGTGCGTTCGTGTGGCAGCTTCATCAGGTTCAAGACGCCGGCGATCGCGGCCGTGCGCTCGCCTGCTGCGCTCGTGGTCCCGGCCAGGCCGAGCAGCGTATCCATGGGACTGGTGTCGGGCCAGTTGCCGAGTATCCTGGCAACCGAAATCCGGTGCGGGCCCGATCCTTGGTCGAGAGCCGCGAGCAGCTGATTGAAACCGTTCTCCCGATCCAACATCCGCTTACTGAGCACAACGATCGCGTCTTGCAGAGCGAGCCGGTCTTCCTCTGTCTCGCTGCGCTCGAGCAGTGAAATCAGCTCCGGTAGTCGATCGTCTTCCGCCAATCGGGAAAGGGCGTTGATCGATGCCGCGCGTACCGATCCGTTACGATCTTCCGCGTATGCGGTGAAGGTCGGGACTGCGACAACGGCATCGCGGGATGCTAGCACGTCGATCAGAACTGCCCGGCTCACGTCTTGGTATTCGCTCACTGCCGCTACGATTCGTTCGTCCACACCCATCCCCTGCAGTTGTACCAGACTCTCACGGGCCATAACGGAATCCTGATCTCCGACCGCAACCGCTGTCAAGAGCGGCACGTGGGAGGCGTCGCCCAAATTTCCCAGGGCAGCTATCGCTGCCGTGCGGACCGCGCCGGTCTCATGCTCGACCATTCTGAGCATGATTGGAGTCGTCCCGCTGACGCCGGCGGTGCCCAGGGCCGAGATCGCGAGGACCCGTGCGCTCTCGGGAAAGGAAGCCTGTTCTTCGGCGATCGGCATCAGGTCTACGACATCCTGCAGCTCGATCATGAACCGCGCGCCCGCGCGCTGCAGCTCGAGTTCATCACTCTTCAGCATCGTGAGCAACGACGGCACGGCCTCGGCCTGCTGCATACGGGCCAGCCCACGCCATGCCGCGACCCTCACCGGAACCGGCAGCTCGTCAGCTGTCATCTGCGTGTAAATGTCATGCGCATCGGTTGCCGCACCCGCAAGGATCATATCGTCGGCACAGCGGAGCAACGCGTCCTGCCGCAATAACTCGAGTCCGGTCGGTAGCTCGAGCGCAATCAGGGCGTCCCTTGCCTCCAGACCGCTGATCTCTCCGAGGGCAACAACGATGGTCTCGGTCAGCTCTGTGTCACTGGCATCGACCATTGCAACGAGTTGCGGAATGGCAGCTCGGTCACGTCGCTGCCCAATGGTACCGATCACACCGATTAGCGCCGGACCCGAGAGCTGATCGAGTGACTCCCGCAGGATCCTGTCGACTTCCGGTGACTCCATTCCCAGCAGCGCGAAGCGCGCGTCGTCGGTGAGTTGTTCATCGGACAACATCTCCGCCAAGTAAGGCAGGGAACGCTCGGACCCGACGCGGCGCAGCATACGACACACGAACTGTTTCGCCGCATAGGTGCTCGCGGGATTCTCGAGGATCTCTATCAGCCGTTGTTCGATCGCGCCGTAGTCCCTCGAAGCCATGTTGCGGATGAGGTTCTCGATGGCGGCTTGCGACAACCGGCTCGACCCGAAGTCCTGGCGCACGATCGCTGCGAAGGGATCTTCGACCGCCCCGGAGTCGGTCGTCAGAGCTGGCTGTGGTGTGCTGGCGAGGGAATTGGTCGGAGCGTCGTCTACTTCGAGGTCGCCGAGCGCGTATTGGATACCGGCGAGGTAGTGCGCTAGGACAGCTTCGTTCCTTAAGACCTCCAGGTTATGACCGAGCGAACAGTAGAACACACGGCCGGCATCGAACGGTTTGATCCATGAGATTGCGAAGTCGTCGTCATCCCGCTTGATGCCTTCCACCTCGTGATTGCGCATGTTCGACATGTCGAGACTGAGCATGACGCGGTGGGTGTCGCGGGAGTACGGACCCATCATTTGATAGATCTCGTCATTGATGAGGAACGCCTGCCCATCGAACGATTGGTTCAAGGGATGTTCGGGCTCGTCGATCTTGACTGCCCAGGTTCCGCCGCCGTGCCAGGGGTGACCGTCGAACAGACCGCCCATCATCGCCGCCGCTTCGGGCCAGTTGTAGAAGTTGTCGGTCGCGGCGTGGATGCCGATCACGCCTTTGCCGCCGCGCACGAACTCCAGCAGCGCCCGGCGATGATCGGGGTTGTCGAACGTGAGTTGCGTGGTGTTGTTGAACAGAACAGCGTCGAACCGAGCAAGGTTAGCGGCCTCGAACGCATCCATGTCCGTCGAGACGGTCACGTCGAACGCTCCGGTCTTCTCGCCCATGTACTCGAGAGCGATCTCGGTCGCGCCGATCGACTCGTGAACGAAACCCTCGGTGCGTGAGAACACCAGGATGTGGCGTGTGGCTGCAGGTTGCACCACTGCTCGCTCGGGTACGGCGTCCCAGATATCCTGGTGCTCCCTTTGAGCCGTGAGTGGCATGGTTCCAACGAGGGTGATCAGCGCGGCCAACATCACGCTTGCGCCGCCGAGGATGGCGGTCCTTCGCGGTGCGCAGATGCGCGTCTGTATCAGTTCAGACATCAGAGTATCCAGGGTTTGCGGTACGACCTTCCGAGCAGCGCTGCAGCGCCCGGATCGTCGAAAATGGTCTCGGTCACCGGGTCCCAGCGAATGGTGCGACCGGTGAGCATGGCGATCTCTCCCAGGTGCCCCACGCTGACCGAGCGGCAGGCCGTCTCGACCGGTGTGATCGTCTCCCTGCGGCTCTTCACGCAGTCGAGGAAGTTCTGAATGTGATCGTCACTGCGGTACAGACGTTTGTCGCCCGGCCCGATCTCTTCATATCTCAGCCAGCTGGGTTCTGAGGCCCAGAGACCGCCGCGGTTGACGTGGATCCAGCCGTCGTCCCCGTGCCACTTGGCGCCCATGAAGCCAATCTCGGAGGTGCTACCGACGACAAGGGTCACGTCTCCTTCGTACTTGCAGGTGAACCGGTAGTCGGTCGGGGCATCCCACAGTCCCTCGGCCGGGTACGTTGCCTTGCCCGAGATCTCGTACGGCCCGGTCCGGTCCAAGTCGAGGCCCCAATGGGCGATGTCGATGTGATGGCCGGCCCAGTCAGTGAGCTGACCGCCTGAGTAATCCATGATCCAGCGCCAATCCCAATGGCAACGGTTGCCGCCGAACTCGCAGTACTCCCGCCATGGCGCAGGGCCGAGCCAGAAATTCCAGTCGAGTTGTTCGGGTACGGGCTGAGGCTGCTTGACTCCGGTGGTGTTACCGCTTGGGAGACCAACCTCCACCAACCCTACCTTTCCGATACGACTGTTACGGACCAGCTCGCAAGCGTGGTGGAAATGGCGCACCGAGCGTTGCCAGCTGCCGGTCTGCCAGATCCGGCCATAGCGATGGACCGCGTTGCAGATGGCTCGGCTCTCTCTGATCGATCGTGCGAGAGGTTTCTCACCAAAGATGTCCAATCCGGCACGCGCGGCCATGATGGCGGGGATCGCGTGCCACTGGTCGGGCAGGGCCAGCGAGACTGCGTCCAGCTCCTCCCGGGCGATGAGCTCGCGGAAGTCGGTATAGGTTCGGCAGTCACTGTTGCAGTAGACGGTGTCCACCGTCTGCTTCGCGCGCTCGAGATGGTCCCGATCGACATCGCACACGGCCACGATCTGGGCCTCATCTTTGTCTAGGAAGCCGTGCATGTTCCCCGTACCCTGCGAGCCGACGCCGATACAACCGATCACAATCCGGCTGCTGGCCGCGGGGCGGCGCCCATGTCCAAGCGCTGATGCGGGGATGATGGAAGGGAGGGCGGTCATCATGCCGGCTGCTGATGCCTGCTTCACAAAAGCGCGTCGGCTGATTCGCGATCGGTCATCCATACCTCTTATCCTCCTTTGAATGGCTACTGGATCGTATCTCCACCATAGTGATTGGTCACGGCCGCGGGTTCAGGTCGATCAGCCTCTGCCGAAAGAACCGGCCCTGCAGCGTCGGAGTGAAGGCCCAGTCCTCGATGAGCTGTGGCGACCAATTCGGGTCGAACACCCAGGCGACCCAGGATATCTCCCGCTGCTCTAAGAAGCCGACGATCGCCTCGCCGTACGTCTCGTCGGCGATGACAGGAATGTGGGCGTCGGGGAGGTCGCCGGACATGAAGCCGAACTCCGTCACGATCACCGGGTAGCGCTCGGCCATGAAGCCCCAATCAGCCTGCCACTTCTCCTCCCACGGCTGCTGTCGTTTCTGGGGATACGGGTGCGTCACGTACGCGACGCCGGGTACGTCGATCGGATTCGCTGCCGCCTCCGTCAGGTCGTACGCCCAGTTGAAGCCCGCCACCAGCGGGATCCCCTGCGCATCGTGTGCGCGGATCACATGGATGATCTCCTCCATGTACCCCTTGAAGTCCTCCCAACTGATCCGCCCCAGGGTGCCATTGAACTTGGTGGGCTCGTTCAACAGCTCGTAGAAGGCGACGACGGGGCGGTTCCCGTATCGTGCGGCAATGGCCTTCCAGAATCGCAGCGTTTCGGTCTTGGTGGTGTTGTACATCGGGTGCTGGAATAGCTCCGTGCGCAGGTTGCCGATGGTGTGCCAGTCGATCATTACATACAGCGAGTTCTCCTCGGCCCAGCGGAGCCCGTCGTCCAGCAGCGCCAGGTACGCCTCCTCCCCCCGTTCACGCCACGCCGACGGATGCACGGGCAAGCGCACGATATTCGCGTTCCACCGGATCCGCGCCTCCTCGAACAGTGCCCGGTTCCATTGCCCATCTCGCTCCAGCTTGTTGGGATCGGAGAACGAGAAGCCGCGAAACATCACAGTATCTCCCCCCGGCCCGACGAAGCGGTTACCCTCCACGCTGATGAGGGGAAGGGAAGCAGAGCTGTCCTGCCCCGCCGCGGTGACGGGAATAAGACTCGTAGAAAAGAGTGTAAGAGCCGCGACGAAGGCCGTGCGTGCAGCGGCAGTCAGGAAATGCGCCGTGGGAGGTTTTGCTGGGGACTCATTCATCGAATCACCTTGCCATAGTAGATGTGAAGGTCAAGAACGTTCCTGTCAATGCGTTCGCA
>JBDGZZ010000058.1:0-33028 GCA_039588335.1 Gemmatimonadota bacterium
ACCGCTGACATCCCCACCTGAGCGGAGCGGAACATGGGATGGATGCCGGCCTTCTTCTGGGGAACCACGTGGATTCCGGATTCAGTGTAGTGATCCGGAAGCTCTTCCCGCATCTGAATCAAGAAGGCGTCCAGGTTTTGCCGGGCCTGTTGCTCGGTTACTCCCGGTGCCAACCGGGCAATCACATTCATCCAGTTGTTACCACGGGCCTCTATGAGATTGTATCCCGGTATCAACTCTTGCTGCATCATGAGCGGTGCATAGACCGGAGGGTCGATCATTGGCATGGTGCCCTTGAAACCCTCTTGGGCCACCCCCACAACCGTCCATGATTGTCCGTTAAGCGTGACGGTGCGGCCCACCACTGAAGGATCAGCCCCGAAGCGCGTCTGCCAGAACGAGTGGCCCAATACGATGACGCGATGAGCACCAGGGTCGACCGCCTCTTCGGGCAGGAAACCTCGCCCCAGCACGGGTGGTGCACCGAGCACGTCGAAATAGCTAGCGGAGACCATGTTGCCGATGATCCGCTGGCTCTGACCATCCGCACTCAAGCTGACTGGGACGAAGGTCCAGGCGGCAACATCACCGCGGAAAGCATCCACCCGGTCTCTCAAATCCTGGAAGTGAGGAATCGAGTTGGATCCGTACAGCATGTCCCCGGGCCAGGACCGGTAGAGCTGTAACAACTCGGCGTCATTGTGGACCACCGGTAGGGGCCGAAACAGGAGAGCGTGGACCGCGCTGAACACGGCCGCATTCAGGCCGATCCCCAAGGCCAGTGTCAGCACCGCGGCGGCGGTGAACATCGGGTTCTTGAGAAGCATGCGGACTGCGAAGCGTAGGTCCTGATGCAGGTGGCCCATATAGTGCTCCAGTTGACTGGTCGTCAGCGGTACTGTAGGATCGTACGCGATCCCAAGGCTTTCGGTTTCCAGAAACCGCAACGAAAAGACCCCGGGCCTTCACCCGGGGTCTGTGCCGTCCTGCCACTCTGCCGCTCTGCCGCTACGGCCTGATACCAGCCGCCACTCCTTGAGGTCCGAGTCCGCGCCATGGTGGATTGGGCAGCTCACGTTGCCTCGGCCACACTTCGGCCAACGTGTTTGCATCGTACAGCCGGCCGTTCTTCATCACGTACTGGATCTTCACCGAGTTGCGGAGATCGGCAAGTGGATCTTCGTCCAGCACCAAGATGTCGGCCAGCTTTCCGGCTGCCACCGTTCCGAGGTCTTCTCCAAACCCGATCGCTTCGGCGCCATAGATCGTTGCCGCCCGGAGAACATCGTGATTCGACGCTCCACCGGAGCCCATTGCCCAAAGCTCCCAATGATAGCCCAGCCCCTGCAACTGGCCGTGACTACCGACGGCGGCGCGCGCGCTGTCCTCCAACAATCTCTTCACGAACACGGCATGTTTCGAGAACACGTATTCTTCGTCCAAGAACCATCCTGCCTGCCCCGGGCTTCCGCCCGCCCCGGGACCGCGCCGTCTACTTCGGGCATCGACGCTCGCATGCGGTGCGAAGCGGCGTAACTTGACGTCGTCGTGAACGTTCTCGTGTGTGTAGAAGTAATTCTCACCGAACGGGCCGCCGTACGAGACCAGCAGTGTTGGACTATTGGTGGTCTGCGACGCCTTGAACAACTCGACTACATCGTCGTAGATCGGCGCTATCGGCAACGAGTGCTCGATGCCTGAATAACCGTCTATCGCGTGGGTGAGCTCGAGCTTGAAGTCGAGGCCACCTTCGGTCGTGGGCATCAGCTCCAATTCTTTGGCTGCCTGTATTATCCACTGCCGCTGCTGTCGGTTACCCGACATGTACATCTTGAGCGTCTTGGTGTCGTAGTACTCACTGTATCGTTTGAGAACGGTCTTCGCTTGATCAGCGTTGCGAATGTTCTCGGTGATGAACACACCGGGGCCCGTCGAGTAGATGCGCGGGCCCACCATACCACCGGTCTCGACCCTGTCCTGGTAACTCAAGATGTCGGTAGAACCGGTCTGCGGGTCACGCGTCGTGGTGACCCCAAATGCCAGGTTGGTGAGATACTGCCAAGTCTGCTCGATATGGATTTCCGGAACGAGCCACTGAGCATGGTAGTGAGTGTCCACGAAACCCGGCATGATAGTCTTGCCCGAAACATCGATCACCTCCGCTCCCTCCGGTACCTCGACCGAATCACGCGGGCCGACCGCGACGATCCTGTTGTCCGTCACCACCACGTCGGCGTTCTCGATGATCTCATGTTCCTTCATGGTTAGCACGCGTCCGCCGCGCAGCACGACGCTACCCCGCGGTACATCGCGAGGCAGCGTGACCTCAATACGCATGTCCTCCGGTTTGTATAGCGTGTCAACCGCGGTGGCGCTGTCGAGACCGGCCCGAAGTGAATCGGCACGGTGTGTGATGGCCCGTGCCCTGGACTGTGCCTCCTCCGCGACGCGCAGCAGCGAATCGGCCTTGACCTGCACCGAGTCAGCTATCAGTCCATTGATCTTCGCTTCTAGCGAGTCGGGTACTTCCGCCTCGGCCTTCTTCAAGCTGTCGACAACACTGCGCGTGGCCTTCAGGCTGTCGAGGATGCCCCTTACCACAAGTGCTTGCGCCACCTTGTCACGTGCATCCTGCTCGGTACTGTCCTCAATGGCCTCGATGCGGTCGAGATCGTACGCGAAGAACGCGTTGCCGATTGCCCAGGTAACGCTGTTCCCATCACGGGTCCAAGCCGGGAACTCGCCGCCGATTTCGGTGAGCTTCCGCATCATGACTGGGGCGGCGTTCGGGTTGGCTGCCGATACAGTCGGGGTCGGCACACTGAGCTCGGGGATGTCGACCGTGTATATGTGGCTTCCCACCTGCGCTAAGGCGCGTCCACCAGTCGGTGAGATCATGACCAGGCCAGCCGGCGGCGGCTGCCTTCCACCTTCTGCCACTTCATCCTCCGATACGAGTTCCTGCTTGAACGTCGGGAAGACCCGTCGCGGCAGTTGCTCCCATTCCTCCTCGTGCGGATTACCGATGCCGGGTGGCAGGGATCCGCGCACACGCAGATGCTGCTTCACGTCGGTTCCGTCCCAGCGGAACGAGACCAGCCCTTCGGCCGGGCTGTATGCATAGATACGATCCGGCTCCTCGCTGCTGAAATGTGCGACATCGCGACTGCCGGTCGGCGCAATCAGAGTGACGTTGCCGCCGACCGCCGGTACCCATACAAACTCACCACCCAAAGGTCCGAAGAAGATATCCGGCGCTTTCTTCAACTCGCGCGCCGCACCGCGAGTGGCAACGATGCGCGTGCCGTCGAGCGACCACGCCACGTTGTAATAGAGTGCTGCGATGTTGGTGAGACGCTGAGGCTGGCCGGAACCGTCTACCTGCGCCTTTACTATGTGCCCACCCGCACTGTCATCCCAGGTGACGAAGGCAACCCATGCACCGTCCGGAGACCACACGGGATGATACTCTCCCACATCCGCGCCGGTCAGCCTGCGGGCATCGCCATCCGGCATTTCCTTGACCCAGATCCTGTCAAAGGCCGTAAAGGCAATACGGCGTCCGTCAGGTGATGTCACCGGATGGCGTATCTGGCGCGCGGTGACCGCCGCGGTGGTGTCGACCTGGTAGTCGAACTTCACCTCCGGACCTACGTCCAACTCGACGTCGGCCTCGAAGGGGATCTGCGCTGCCTGACTGCCGTCCATCGGTACGCGCCAGATCTCGCCGCCATAGGAAACGACGATCGCGCGGGAGTCCGGCGTGAAGCTGTATCCCGGCAAGACATCGAGCGGTGCGCGCGACTCGATCTCGTCGCGCTGAACCGGATACGCAAGCCAGTCCTCTTCGCCGGTTGTCAGGTTGCGCTTTCTCAGACCAGTCTCAGTGTTCTCACGCGTTCCGTACACCAGCCAATTACCATCGGGTGATATGGCAGGTCGGAAGCCGGAGCCATACCGGTTCGTCATCCGGGTCGACTGTCCGGTCTCTCGATCGTATCGGTAAAGATGGTATTGTGGGAACAGCGCATTGTACGACCAATCACCAGACCGTCCAGCGAACCAGATGTAACGGCCGTCCGGACTGGGCGCCGCACCGACCGTCTTGAAACTCGCGGGAGTGCGGATCACCGGCACCGGACTGCGTCGCTTCACGTTGTACATCTGAAGTTTCGCGGCCCCCCCCAAGCCACCTGCGCGGCTCACCACAACGTGGTCGCCGTCAGGCATCCACTCAGGCGACAGGTACAGACTGGTATTGCCCTGTGTGATCTGCGTGGTATCGGTGAAGTCCAGTCGCATGGTCCAGACGTTGTCGCCACCGCTGCGGTCGGAGATAAAGACAACCGATTCTCCGTCCGGGCTAAAACGCGGTTGCGCGTCGAACGCCATTCCCTTGGTGATCCGCGTTGCCTTACCGCCTTCCATGGGCAGTGTGTACAGATCACCCAGCAGATCGAACACGACAGTCTGCCCATCCGGACTCACGTCGAGCGACATCCAGGTTACTTTCGTGGCCGTGAACGTCGCCTTGCGCTCCGCTTTGAGCGGCAGTGGTGCCGGGCGTTCATTGCCCGGTGGCCCCTGCGCCCGCACCGGTGCAAAGGCGATTGTGGTTGACACGAGTGCCATCCATGCGGCGCGCATCCAGACCGTCATCGCGGTTCTCCGAGTATTCATCGCATTCGTTGTCATCGGGCACCTCCCGGCACGCCAGGTGTGTTGCTTGGCGTGGTGTGGCGCCATGTTTCATCGGAAGCCGTCAACTGCCGTGGCCAGACCTCGTCGAGCGTGTTGCCGTCGTAGAGCCGGCCGTTCTTCATCACGTAATGCACAGTGTTGCTGTTTCTGATATCGTCCAGAGGGTTGGCGTCGAGTACTATCAAGTCGGCGAGCTTGCCCGACTCCAAAGAACCGAGGTCCCGACCCAACCCAATTGCTTCAGCACCGAGGATCGTGGCAGCGCGCAGCGCATCGTGATTGCTCATGCCGCCGCTCTGTAAAGCCCACAGCTCCCAGTGATAGCCAAGACCCTGGAATTGGCCGTGGCTGCCAACACCGGTGCGACCACCTGCCTCGACTAGATCCTTGAGCCACGCAGAGTGTTTCTTGAACGCGTACTCGTCCTCCATGAACCACCCCGCTGGTCCCGGACCGGGGTTGCGGCGTCGGATCTTCGCATCGAGTTCTGCCTTGGGTGTGAAGTGGGCTATCTTCTCGTCACCCACCAAATCTTCGTTCGTATAGAAGTAGTTCTCCGCCCATGGGCCACCGTAGGTTACGACCAAGGTGGGAGTATTCGTTGTCTGCGATGTTTTGAACAGTTCAACCACGTCATCATAGGCCGGAATGATGGGCATGTTGTGTTCGATGCCGGGATATCCGTCCATGGCATGCGTCATGTCGAGCCGGTAATCGAGTCCGCCTTCTGTAGTGGGCATCAGCTGCAACTCACGCGAGGCCATGATCAGCCACTGACGCTGCCGCCGGTTGCCGGACATGTACATCTTGAACGTCTTGGTGTCATAATAGTCGCTGTAGCGGCGCAGTACGTCGCGTGCGTGATCTAGACTGTTTATGCCCTCGCTGGAGAAGACACCCGGCCCGGTCGAGTAGACACGCGGCCCCGGGATTTGTCCGGCATCCACCCGGTCAGCGTAGACCAGCACGTCTGTGGTCGCAGTTTGCGGATCACGGGTAGTCGTAACACCGTACGCGAGATTGGTGAGGTAGATCCAGGGACGCGTCCAGTGAAGTCCCCACAGGTTCCACATGTGAGCATGTGTGTCGACGAACCCCGGTACAATTGTCTTACCGCTCACGTCGATCACCTGCGCACCTGCCGGGACTTGCCCCTCCGGGCCGACGCTGGTGATACGGTTATTCTCTACAACAACATCGGCGTTATCGATCACTTCATTGCCGCGCATCGTGACCACCCGAGCACCTCTGAGCACTACGGTGCCTTGGGGAATGTCGCGCGGCACCTGAATGTCGACGCGCAGCTCTTCCGCTCGATACGCCGCCTGCTCAATTGCCGCCGAGTCGGCGCCGGCCTGCCGGAGGCTATCGTCCACTACCTCCGCCCGGTCAACCCGGAAGGTGAAGAGCGCGTTTCCGATGGACCAGTGTACGGTGCGACCGTCGGCGCCCCAGGCAGGGAACTCACCACCGATGTCGCTGAGCTTTCGGACCGGCATCTGCGCACTGTCGGGTTTCGTAACCAGCACGCTCGGTACCGCGCCACCGGTCTTCGGCACGGTAATGACGTAGACATCACTCCGCACTTGCGCCAGTGCGAGATCTCCTTGCGGCGCCATCATTACCAGGCCGGCTGAGGCCTGCGGGAGGTTCTCGCGACTGTCCTCGTTGTTGAGGTCGCGCGGCATCAGGAGATCAGAGAATGGCGACACTTCGTAGCCACCGGCGAAGATCGGGAACCGCCAGGTCACCCGGAGGTGATGTTTGAGATCGGTGTTGTCCCATCTGGTCGAGGCCAGTGCGACCGTGGCGGGTGATCCGGCGGCTGCGGGCGCGAAGCCGTATGTGTAGATACGATCAGGATTGCTGGCCGTGAAGTGCGGCTTCTGCCTTCCGCCGGTCGGACCGATGACGATTGCGCCGCCACCTGCTGCCGGCACCCACACAAACTCTGCACCCAGGCCGTCGTTTACGAACGGATCTATAGACTCGATGAGGTTCCGTGCATCGGATCGAATCGCGATGATCCGTTCCCCGTCGGGCGACCATGCTGTCTGCTGATAGTAAGCCGATGCCTGCGTCAGCCGGCGGGGATTTCCTCCAGTCGCCCGCACACTCATTATGTGCCCCTCGGTGTCATCCCAGGTCACGTAGGCGATCGACGCACCGTCAGGTGACCAGGTCGGGTAATACTCTCCGACTTCCTGGTTGGTCAGCCGTTCGGGAGTGCCGTTGGGCAGGTCCATCACGTAGAGCCGGTCGAGCGCGGTAAATGCCAGCCTTGTGCCATCGGGTGATGGCACCGCGTCCCGTATCTGCTTCACGGTGAACGTGGGCGAGTCTTCAATTGGGTACTCGAACTTGATCTCCGGTCCAACCGCCACTTCGGCGTCGACGGTGAACGGGATCTGCGTAGGATCGGAGCCGTCGACCGGCACGCTCCAGATCTCTCCACCATACGAGATGACGACAGCTCGGGAATCGGGAGTGAAGGAGTAGCCCGGAAGTACGTCCATGCTGGCACCAGACTCCTGCTCATCCCGCTGTATCGGGAATGCCAACCAGCGTTCCTCACCCGAGGCGAGCTCGCGCAACACCAAACCTGTCTCGGCGTCGTACCGCGAACCGTACGTCAGCCACTGCCCGTCAGGCGATAACGCCGGACGGAACGCCGACCCGTAGCGTGAACTCATGGTCGTACGCGTGCCGGCTTCGCGATCGTAGACACCGATCTGATATTGGGGGAGGATCGCGTTATAACTCCACGGACCGGAGCGCTGGCCGTACCAGACGTACCGCTCGTCCGCTCCGAACGCCGGCCCCATCATCCGAAGCGCACCGGGGCCCGCACTCATGTTGAGCCCGATACCGCCGCGCTTGTGATAGAGCCAGAGCTTCTCCAACCCCTGGAGCGGCGCCTGGCGGGAGACCACGACGTAGTCCCCGTCGGGCGTCCACTCGGGCGAGATGTAGGAGCTGCTCACGCCTTTGGTGAGGGGCCGTACATCGCTCCCATCAGCGGCCATGAGCCAGATATTGTCGTCACCACTTCGGTCGGAGACGAACACGACTTCCTGACCGTCCGGGCTGAACCGTGGCTGCATGTCGTGGGCAATGCCGTCGGTCAACCGAGTTGCCGATCCCCCCTCAACGGGAATTGTGTAGAGATCGCCCAGCAGGTCGAAGACAATGGTCTGTCCATCGGGACTCACATCCAGTGAGATCCAGGTACCCTCGGAAGTCGTGAAGCGGGCCCACCGCGCGGGTTCGAGCGGTAGACCGGTCGCATCTGACCCTTCCCCCTGTGCCTGAAGCATCGAGGGAGAGGCCAGTATGGCAACCAGAGTGAGTGCCACGAACAACGGTCCGCGGCGTCGGTCCGAACACATAGGCTGGCTCCGAAACGAGTTGTGGAAATATTTCAAATTGAAACCGCACATCAGAGAAGCATGAGATGCGCAGGTACCTCTCAAAAGAACCTAGAAAACTACTAGACTGGATGCATCCAGGTAAGCGACTGCGCGCGGGGACGTTCGAAGTGAAACAAACTAGGCGCCTGACAGGCCTCGCATCAGAGCTGCCACAGCGAATCCGAAGTAGTTGCCCACTGCATAACCAAGTAACCCGACAGCAACACCGGGAAGGAGGCGATCCGTGTAACCGCGGGCACCCGCGATCGCCAGTGCGGAAGCTGCACCGCCGACGTTAGCCTGAGAAGCGACCGCCAAGGTTGCGAGATCCAGCCGCACCAGCCGCCCCACACCGAATATCACTACGCCGTGCAATGCAACTGTGATGATCGCGTAATAGAAGACCGGTGGTCCAACCGCAACCAGGCTGGCCACGACCGAACGGGCTCCATTGCTCGCCAGGAAGAGTAGAATGAGGTAGTTACCGAACAACGCGCTACCGGCGAGCGATTTCACCGCCGGCACCTGCGCCAGGAGCAGTACGACAGTCGTCAACCACAGCACCTCCGGGAGTATCGGAGCGAACTTCGCCAGTTGACCTGCTCCCCATACAGCTGCAACCGCGATCGTCACCAGCGCCGCCGTATCTCCGATTGTCACCGGTCTCACGCTGTCATGGAGCGTGCGTTCCAGCGTAACGGGTTTCTCACCAGACGCACCGTCGACCGGCTGTTGCGTTTGTTTTGGCCGGCCCAACAACACGGGCACCGCCAGACATGCGGTCATCCACACTGCTGTAACGATGACGTCGGCTGCAGTCGCGGCGGAGAACATCTCGGCGCTCGTGTCGAACTCCCGGCCCAGCGCTGCGAAGTTGGCACCACCTCCCGTGTACGTTCCCGTGAACTGGCCCGCAAGCTTCCAGGTCTCGGGACCGACCAGCCCGGACAGGATCAAACCACCCGTGATGGCACCTACGGCGGTCCCGGCCGCCCCAATGCCAAAGGCGGCCAGCATCTTGGGCCCGGCTTGAAGAACGGAACGCAAGTCCACGCTCAACAGGATCAAGGCAATCCCTAGATTCACGCCCGTACCCATCAGGAAATCGTATGTCGGTGAATTACCGGGCAAGAGCCCGCCGTTCGATAACAGCATGCCCAGCAGAATTGCTGTAAGGGCTGCGCCGAAGGAGCGAAACAGCCCGACCCGCTTCTCCAACACGATGGCGACGAGAACGACCGTAGCCAGCGTGAGGAATATCGTAATGGGGTCTGTGATCATCGTTGGCCAGGAATCGCGAGACCGGACAACCTAGCACCCCGGGAACCCACGCGGCAACGCCAAGGCACTCCTGTGCCCTACCCCGTCTACTTGCATCTCCTCCGATATCTTTTATTTTGTTGCTAACGTTTGTTTAATCAAGGTCGTGACCAAAGTGGCCAAAGGCGATTACCTGGGTGAATTCGAGTTGGTCGTCATGCTGGCTCTGGCCCGCCTCAGCGGAGAGGGCTACGGCATGAGCATCTACGACGAAATCCTCCAAATCACCAAACGCGAAGTCTCGATTCCCGCGGTCTATGTTACGCTAACTCGTCTCAGGAAGAAGGGTTACGTCTCTTCGCATCTGGGAGAGCCCACCCATGAACGAGGTGGCCGAGCCAAGAAGTTCTTTCGTATCGACCCGGAAGGTGCGGAGGCGCTGAAGCGGTCCCGCGAGATGCTAGACAGCCTCTGGGACGGCGTGAAGCTCGAGGTGATCCGGTAGACCCATGCGCCCCACCCCACCCCGTTTGGCGAGCGCCATTCTCCGGCTCACCCTTCCCTACAAACTCCGTGAAGCAATAATCGGCGACATCGAGGAGGGGTTCTATCGCATCGCAAAAACACCCTTGGAATACGGAGACGCGAGAAGGTGGTATTGGGGCCAGACGCTCCGGTCGCTCAACCCATCGCTCAGGCTTGCCGCTGTCTGGCCCACATCGCGCCGATCGCCCCGGCGCATACGCATCGTACCTGGAGACATGATGAAGGACACGCTACACGACGTGCGTTACGGACTGCGCACCTTTGGAAAGAGCCCCGGTTTCACACTGGTGGTAATTCTGACACTGGCACTCGGGATCGGGGCAAACACGGCGATCTTCAGTGTCGTGGACGGGATACTCCTGAAACCCCTGCCATATCCCGATCCCGACCAGCTCGTCAACGTGTGGTCCGACTACACGCGCCGCAACGGTCCGCTGCGAGAGTGGATGGGATACCCCAATTTCCACGACTTGCGGGCCGAATCCGAGCTGTTAACTGACATCTCGCTGTACCAGGACTGGGGCCCGACGCTTACCGAACGCGGGCCGGCCCAGAGCGTACTCGGAGCACAGTTCACACCCGGCATGTTCTCCAACGTGCTCGATGTCGAGCCGGCATTGGGTAGGGGCTTCGGTCCAGATGATGGGGTACCCGGAGCTCCGCCCGTAGTCCTCCTGAGCCACGGATTCTGGAATCGGGTGTTGGCGGGAGACCCGGCGGTCGTGGGGAAGAGCCTCCTGTTCAACGACGAGCCCCACACCGTGGTAGGCGTCATGCCCGCCGGTTTCCACCCACCCTTCCTCAGCCTCACCGAGATCTGGCGGCCCCTGCAGCAGAGCGTGGCCCAGCATCAGGGCGGCAGAGCCAGCGCCATCTTTCGTGCAGTGGGCCGGCTCGATCCCGGCGTCTCACTCGAGGTAGCACGAGCCAGGGCCGACGCTCTAGGCGAGCGATTAGAGCGGGAGTACCCCGAGAGCAACGCCGGCGTGGGATACGCTCTGTTTCCACTGCGCGACGACATAGTGGCGCAGGCCCGCGCAGGACTGTGGGTACTCCTTTCCGCGGTAGGATTCGTGCTCCTAATCGCGTGCGTGAACGTGGCCAACTTGCTCCTCGCGCGCGGCACCGCTCGCAGCAGCGAACTGGCGATACGTTCCGCTCTGGGCGCCGAGCGGCCCAGGATTATCCGCCAACTGATGACCGAAAGCGGACTGCTGGCGCTGGCGGGCGGTGGAATCGGTGTCGCACTGGCTCTTTGGGGAACCGACCTGCTTGTGTCACTCGCCCCGGCGGGTACACCCCGCATAGACGAGGTGACGGTGGACGGTCGCATCCTGGGCTTCGCCGCCGCCGTCACGATTGCGGCAGGGTTCCTGTTCGGGGTCCTCCCAGCTCTCAGGTCCTCGCGTGCGGATCTCCAAGAGACCCTGAAGGAGGGTGGCAGGGGAGCCGACTCCGGCGCCCGTAAGCGCGGCCTACGGGGCGCACTGGTCGTGACGCAGGTTGCAATGGCCTTGGTGCTGCTAGTGGGCTCCGGGCTGCTGCTCAGGAGCTTCCAACAACTGAACGCCGTCGACCTCGGTTTCAATCCGAGCAACGTTCTGACGGCGAGCATCGGGCTGCCGGCCGTTCGTTACCCCGACCGAGATGCCCGGCACATCTTCTTCGCCGATCTGGAGGAAAGGCTCAGGGCGATTCCCGGCATCGAGCAAGTAGGGTCGACCAACTCTCTTCCCCTCGCGGGCAACGACGGCGACACCGATTTCGTGCTCGAGGGTGAGCCCGACCCGGAACCGGGACAACAGATCGTCTGGGTGAGACGAGCTACGCCGGGATATCTGGATGCAGCTGGCATAGCAGTATTGGCGGGCCGCACGATCACTCGGAGCGACGACGCGCAGGCACCACCGGTGGTCATCATCAACGAAACACTAGCGAAGCGCTACTTTCCCGACCGCGACCCGATTGGCACGCGGATCAGCCTTGGCACCGTATGGCGTGAGATCGTGGGAGTCGCCAAAGACGTGAAGAACTTCGGCGTGCAACGAGAGAGTCGCAACGCTCTTTATCTGCCCTACGCACAGGCTCCAACCGGGTACTTGTCTGTAGTGCTGCGTACTACGGTCGATCCGACTTCGATCATGCCAACCGTGAGGACGGAGATCGCCAAGGCCGATCCCAATCTGGCCTTGGCACAACTCACGACCATGAATGGGGTCGTTCGGAACTCGCTCGCCACCGAACAGTTCCTGACACGACTGCTGTCGCTCTTCGCAGCCGTGGCCCTTCTACTGGCAGCAGTGGGCATCTACGGTGTGGTCTCCTACAACGTCACTCGGCGTACACGCGAGATGGGCGTGAGAATCGCGTTGGGAGCCGGCGGCGGTGACATTGGAAGACTGGTCGTGCGTGGAAGCTTGGGGCTGGTTGGCATAGGTGCTGTGATGGGGCTCGCAGGCGCCTATGCGTTGACGCGCCTGATGAAGGGACTTCTGTTCGGTGTGAGCGCGACGGACCCGATCACGTTTGCAGGCGTCACATTGGTCTTGGGAATCGTCGCGTTGGCAGCGAGTTCGATTCCGGCAATACGGGCCGCGAGGGTCGATCCGGTTTCAGTGTTGAATTCGGAGTAGCGCCCCGGATTTGCACGGAACAATGGCGGATTCACGCGGAGCAGATCGATTGTCTGTGCGAGACATCAAGCACGGTCCGTTACGCCTCTCTATACTGTCGAACCGATCTCTACCTTGATATCCCTCCACCTACCCTGGCGGAAACGGAACATGCTGAGGACCGACCGCGTTACGTGACCGAACAAGATTGCTAGCCAGATGTGTCCCGGACGCAACTCCCAGAAAGTCTGGATGATCAAACACATGCCGAGCGGTACCAGTAGCTGGGAAGCGAGGGAAATGTACAGTGGGCTGCGGGTGTCGCCTGTGCCCTGTAACCCACCGGTGTATGCAAGGGCAACCGTTATGAACAGACCCGAGGCACTCAAGTAAGCGAGTAGCTCTACGCCGAGGTCCACGACGACCGGGTCGTCCATGCCGAAAACACCGAGCAGCGCACGCGGGACCAGGAGAAACAGCAAGCCGACCGTCACCGCCACACCCAGGCCGATGCGCGCAGCAACGTGCACGCCGTGGATGCTCCGTTCGGGGTGACCGGCGCCCAGGTTCTGGCCGGCCACGGCCGCGGCGGCGCCCATCAATCCAACCGACGTCCAAGTGATCAACGAGAACAGCTGCGTGTAGCCGATCGCATACGCAGCCTGTGCCTGTCCGCTCTGCTCCAAGGATCCGACGAATCGCAGGAGGACCACACCGCCGACATTCATGGCCACTCCTTGAAGGCCCGTCGGAATGCCGAAGCGGAAGAGAGCCCGAATGATCGACCAGTCGGGCTTCAAGCTCATGCCGCGATGAAAGTGGACCACCCATTTGTGGGAGAAGAACAATCGGTGGGCCGCAACCAAGCTCAACAGACCGCCAGCCATTACCGTACCCATTGCGGCTCCGGCCGTCCCAAACGCCGGAATCGGGCCGAGGCCGCGGATGAAGACCACGTTGAGCACCAGGTTCAGTACAGTGAGGGCAATACCGTAACGCAGCGGCGTGCGCGCGTCGCCAGCGGAACGGAGCGCACCGCCAAGCATGAAGAAGACCATCATGCCGAAGCTGAAGACGAACATGATGCGGAGATAAGGCAGCGCCTCAGCCTTTACCTCCGATGTAGCATTCACGAGCTCGAGCAACGACGGCGCCAGGAGATACCCCACCGGCGCGAGCACTCCTACCGATAGAACGGCTGCGGTTAGGAACGCCTGGTAGACTGACCGGTTTACCTTGTCCGGTTCGTTTGCACCAGCGAATCGCGCAACCAGGACACCCATTCCCGAGAACAGAGAGCCGATGAACACCATGACCACGAGGAAGATCTGCCACGAGACACCTATGGCAGCGTTCCCGGTGTAACCCACATAATGGCCGACCATGGCGTGGTCGACGATGCCTTGCAGTCCGCCGATAACGTTCTGCAGCATCGTCGGCCAGGCAATCATCCATACCGCCTTGGGAATAGGTCCTTCGACAATCGAGCGGTCGAACGACTTGGCTGGTCGAGGAGGTGCGGACATCCTGCCTTGCTTTGGTAGGGTCTCTGATCGGCGGCGGGTCGGGCGCGTCAACCTAGCAGCCTGACCCGAACTGCGGTAGGCGGCTTGGAGGGAAGGGCCGGTCACCTGCTATCCAGCGAGCGTGCTGCGTGATATGCTTTTTGTCCTCCGATATCCCCGATGGGGGCGGAGGGAAACGACAGTCTGAGGTAAGGAAACAACAGGCAGCTAATCCACACGATAGCCGCCAACCGGACAACGTCTCGTAAATCATTGTGTTGTAATGCCTTATGGCACCAGAGAACTACCTTCCCTATCCATTGCCGGTGCGGATCTTGCTCTTTTGGCTGGCCATCAGCCTAGCGGAGACCGAATCGAGTTCCTGGGGAGCGAACAATTGTGAGATGGCTGCCAACTAGAACCAAGAACGGCCAACCGGCTGCTGCCCGGCGTGGCCTCAAGAAAGCCGGCCTCGTCTTCGTGGACGACGATGGCGGGCATTGGAACGTATCCGTATTCAGACGCAGTTCGGTGGGTGCCTGGTGGTCCGAGCAGGACTGGGACTCCTCTCACGAACTGGCTGTCTTGTTTGAGCGAGACGGCGAAGAACGGGTCGCCATTACTGATCTGGAGTATGACTTCGATGAGCCGGTGGGGCTCGGGCGGCTCTTCTACCGCGCTACAGACCGCCGGTCAGATCGGGACAGGCGTGGGATCGGAAGGCCCATATCAGCAGAACGCCGGGCAGGTGACGACCGCCGGTGGGCAGAGGACGTCTGAGGCAACCCACCTAGCGCTTTCAGTAGGCACATCTATCCACGGGTACCTTAGCAGCAAGACGGCGCAAGCACACGCCGTGTTATCTTGCTACGAACAACACAAATGGTATTGGCGTTGCGTAATCCGCTTGCAGTAACCGCGTTGGCGCTACTCGGCTGCAGTTCGGTTACCGATCCATCCAAAACCGTGGCGTCATTGCGGATGGTCAACGCTCTGACCGACGGCCCCGCAGTCACTTTCGTGATCGACGGAGAGCATGTTGCAGAGCGGCTCGACTTCGGAGCGGCCACCGAATACGCGACGGCGCCTGCTGATGGCGTAATCGAGGTGCGGCATGCTGTAACCAACACCACAATGCTAACGCTCCCTTTGAGCCTCACGGCAGGCGGCGTCTACACCCTCCTACTCACCGGCTCTTCCTCGGGCGTGGTGTTGATGGTCGAGCCCGATACAGAGAGCAGGCCGGCAGCGGGAAACGCAAAGCTCCGAGTCATTCACGTAGCGCCGGACGCGGCGCCAATCGACCTCTATCTCACCGAGCCCGGCTCAACAGATCCCCTTCTTTGGCTGCAACCGTTCGAATACCTGACCGCCACTCCCTACCGACAGGGACAACCTGGCATGTACGTGATCAGTGCGCTGCTGGCAGGGACCGACGAGGTGACGAGAACGCACACTCTGCAGCTACTCGACGGACGTGCGAGAACGGTGGTGATAATCGACGGCGGCAACATCTATGTGGCATTCCTGGATCTCAGCGACTTTCTTTAGCCACGTTCGCCTAAACCTGTCAAATCTCCTGCCCCAGCAGCTTCTCCAGTCCTTCCTTTCTACTCTTACTCAGCTTGATTCGTGTTCCATCGTTGAGGATCACCATCTGAGTACCACGGCTGTACGGCTGGATTTCCCGGATGCAATCGAGGTTCACGATTGCCGACCGGCTCACCCGGAAGAAAGCGGTCGGATCGAGCCGGGACTCGAGTGAGCTCATAGTCTCCCGGAAAAGATGCACCTTGCTCTGAACGTGGAGCTTGACGTAGTAGCTTGCGGCCTGGATCCAGTCGATCTCGTCGGTGCGCACGAAGAACACGCGTCCGGCATCCCTGACAACCAGCCTCACCATGTGATTCCCCGAACCGTTTGTCGCAACGGTTGGACCTGTCGTATTCGTTCGTTCGGCTGACTCGAGCAATCTCAGAAGCCGTTTGCTCAAAGTCCCTACGTCCGCTGCGCGGATCGAACGCTTCGCCCGCTCAATTGCGTGCGCAAACCGCTCGTCGTCGAATGGCTTCAAGAGGTAGTCGAGCGCGTTCACTTCGAAGGCTCGGACGGCGAACTGGTCGTACGCGGTCACGAACACCACTGGTGGCATTCTTTCGGTTCCGACGGCGCGCAGCACCTCGAATCCGTCCATCTCGGGCATCTGGATGTCCAGCAGCACAAGATCCGGTTGCAGTTCGAGGATTGCCTCAACCGCCGTTCTGCCGTTGCTGCACTCGCCTGCAACTTCCAGCTCGGGGTCCTTTGCCACTAGAGTGGTTATTCCCGATCGTGCCAGTGGCTCGTCGTCCACGACGAGGACCTGCCAGCGTTGCTTCATGACGGCTCTGGCGACCCAGTGCCCGGCTCGGTGCGAAACGGCAGTGTGATTCTTACGATCGCACCCTGGCGCGGCGCAGCGGTCAACTCCAGACTCTGATGCTCGCCGTACAGTTGCGCGAGCCTGGCTCGTGAATTCCCGAGTCCGACACCCTCGACGACATCGCTCGCCTTGCTGCCCTGCAGTCCCGGACCGTCATCTCTGACTGTGAGCACCAAGGTGTCATCTACTTTTCGGGAGGTTACCTCCACCAACGACGCCGACGCGCGACTCGCGATACCATGAATAATGGCGTTCTCTACGATCGGTTGAATTAGGAGATTGGGCACGTGCGCATCTAGCGTGTTTGAGGCCGCGTCAACCCTCACCTGTAACCTGTCGGCAAACCGGATCTGCTCTATGGCGAGATATCGCTCGACGAACTCCAGCTCTTGCCTCAGGGGTACCTCCTGCGTTCTCGAGTCCTCCAGTACGTAGCGCAACAGGTCGCTCAGGCTAGCCAGCGTCTTTACCGCCTCGTCGCTCTCCTGTTTGCGGACCAGCATCGCTATGGTGTTCATCGTGTTGAACAGAAAATGGGGATTGAGCTGCATGCGGAGCGCATGTAGCTGCGCTCGCGACAGCTGTGCGGAGAGTTGCGTCGCAACGAGTTCGCGTTCCTTGTACCGACGGTAGAAATCGGTCGCGTATGTGATGCCAATGATCGCACTGTATGCCAATAGGTTGAGTGATAGCTCGTAAGCCGCAAACGATGTAAGCAACTTCCAGAATGGCTGGTCAAACATCTCTTCTGATGCGGCGGGCTGCAACGCAACCTGGATCGCGACGATGATCAGTGAGTGAAGCAGCGCGAGAGCAGTGGCAGTGAGGACATGACCTGCCAGCTTCGAGATCCAGTATGTTCGCACGAGAGACATGCGGCGGGCCAGCCAAACCACCAGTGGTGAGAAGAATGCCCACAGATACCAGAACGGCATCGCGAATATGAGCACTCCGATGAGGGGCATCTTCTCTCCCTGGAGGCTCAGCATGATATACTGTTGGCTCGCCGTAAAGGCCCCCAGAAACGTCGCTATGGCGAACAGTTGCAGGGCACGCTTCACATAGGGCGGCCGGTCGGGTCTCATGCTTCCAACCTACGGCAAACGGACCATGGAAGAAACCCAGCCGACCTGCCAAACAGCTCCATAGAACGCCCTTCACTGCCCCAAATGACAGTTCGGTACCGTACGGATTCCTGTTCGCTGCACAGTCCGCTTGTTTCGCTGCATCATCATTGTAACCCCGCATCGCGACCGGCAAGGTACACGTAGTGTAGTACAACCCGCTCGTAACGAGCGCTGCCCAGTACCCAGAGTTCGGGAGGAATCATGCCTACCAAGTTTTTCAACCGACGTGCCGCTGTATCTATCGGCCTCGTTATGACCCTCAACTCCTCTCCGGGAGCGGGTCAGAACGAAGCGAGCAGCTCCATGGTGTTGCAGCGAACGGGAATGGAAGTTCTCGAGGCCGGACTGACCGCCTTAGGCGGACGCAAGGCGATAGAGGCTGCGAGTACAGTCGATATGCATGTGCGAGTGCAAGTGTATTCGCTCGGCCAAGGGGCGAGTCCGGAGGCCGAAGCAACCCTTGGCAACACGATCGACTTGCGTTACCTGCTCGATCTGACCAAGGGCCGACATGTCTACGAGCAGTTACTCAGTGACACAGCGACGCAACCCGCTGCCCGGTTGGCCATTACACCGGACGACATGTTCGTGACCAACCCTGCGCAGAACGCGGTGCAAGAAGTCGTTGACCTGACCCCCCTCAAGCCGTTGTTGAGAGGTATTCCCTATCCGCCCGCCATCTTGCTCGACGCGGTAGACAATGCGGCAAGCGTACGCAGGCTAGGTGACCAGACGGCTGACGGTGAGTCGTGCCGCGTCATCACCTATGTTGACAACACCGGCCAGCAGACAGCGCTCTACTTCAACGCCACCACCAGCCTGCTGCAGCGATCCGAGATCGTAGACGTGGGGGCATTGTACCTGCCCCATACGGTTTCCGTATACACCGCGGGGTCACCGGCAACCGAGACCGAGTACATGCGCGTGGATCTTTCAGCTGAGCTGAGCGACACGATGCTCGAGCGTCCCGACAGCGCCAATCAACTGCCTCCGCTGACGGGGCCAACACCCAACCCGGACATGGAGGTAACGGAACTGGGAGCCGGGGTATACGCAATAATGAACGCAACTAATGGCTACAACATGATGTTCGCAGACCATGGAGATCACGTATTCGTGATCGAGGCACCCGCGAGTACTGCAGTCTCGCAGGCCGTGATCGAGAAGATCGGTGAGACTCTTCCCGGGAAGCCGGTGCGGTATGCTTTGATGACTCACTACCACTTCGATCATTCGGGCGGTCTGCGGGGCTATATGAGCGACGGCGTCACCGTGGTCACGACCTCCGGTAACGAGGAGTTCGTGCACGATGTGGCGGCCGCTTCCCACTCGCTCGACCGCGAGCCTCCCCTTCACATGAAACCGACGGTGGAGTTGGTCACTGGAAAACGCACATTCGGAACGGGCGACCAACGGGTAGAACTGTACGATATCGGCCCCAATCCCCACGTAGACGAACTGCTGATCGCGTACATACCGTCGCTGAAACTCATGTATGTGGCTGATGTCTACAACTACTCCGGTCAGTTAACACCGGGTAACGCCCAGGCTCTCGCGCTTGCCGAGAAACTCGAGGCGTTGGGTCTCGACATCGAGCGCATCATTCCAACACATGGACAGGAAGCGACCGGCGAGATGTTCTGGGAGTCGGTGACCCTAGGGAGAGAGGGAAACTAAACACCTGCGACTGATGTTAGGGAGGAGGCGGCAAGCGCCTCCTCCCTCGGCAACTCTAACGGTCTGTTCCCGATCTTCATATGTTAGCGTTGGCCTGTTGCCCGCCTGAGCCACTCCACTTAAGAACCACTGGTAAGCCGTCAAAAGAGAGACCCTCAACCGTGCGTGGCGGTTGGGGGTTTCTTGTTGCCGCATCTCAGTCTGCACCGACCCGACAGGCAGCACGGGGTCACCGGGGCGGGTCACCCCCCGCCCTCCCCCGTCAACCGTTGCAGCGCCAAACGAGCCTCCTCGACCATGGGCTGCAGCTCCGGGTCGGCGTTGCGCCAAGCGTCGACCACGTACGAAAAGGCTGTGACCGCCGCTTCGCGATTACCCAGGCGCTCATGTACCCGGCCGCGTTCCAGCGCCGCGACGACAGCTTCCGACGCCGGCGCGAAGAACAGCTCGAACGGCATATGGTCCAGCAGCTCCGCCGCCTCGCGATCCCGGCCGAGCCGCGCGAGGACTTGCGCCCTGGTGAGCCGATGATCGTAGCAGTAAAAGCACCGCGGCCAGTCGGGGATGTCTTCCAGCTGGCTCAATGCCTCCAACGTGTCTCCACGGGCCAATACGGCATAGGCTCGCGCGGTGCGGGCTGCATCGTTGACCCTGACGTGTAGCTCCTGCCGTACCTCAGGGCGTATAGAGTCCCACCTCGCCGCCGCACGCTCGAGTGATGCGGTGTCTCCCACCTGCTGCCACCACCTGAGCGCCTGGTATATGCCCACTGCGTTGCCATCTGCGAGCCAACCTTCGAACACAGCGACAGCAGTATCATGTGGCACCGCTCCCAGTCGCACGAGCGACGCGAACAGTGGCGGTAGTCGTCGGTCCTCGAGCATCAAGGCTTCTTGCAGATGTCCGCGGTAGGCGAGGGTGACGGCCAGCATGTCGCGCCCTCCCAACGACTCGTCATGCTCTGCCCACAAACGCGCTATGCGAACAGCGGTCTCGTCCGGGTCGGGCCACCACTTCAAGTCGTACCACACCTGATACACACCTTCGAGCGGGAGTGCCGCCAGCGCTCGCTCGGTGTCGGGGTGGTCTGCCAGCTCCGGATCCACTAGAGCGTGGGTCACGTGGGCGGCGTCCATGTACACGCTCGAGTCGGCGCGCGACCGGTACTGTTCGGCGACACGCGCACCTGACTCTCTCCCCTCCAACAGCAGCGCCAGTTCAATCAAGTGCCTGTAGGCCGGGACGAACGCGGAGTCCAACGCCACCGCGCGGTTGAATGCCTCATAGGCCTCCTCGTCGGTGACCCCGATGTAAGGCCCCTCGTGGTAACGTGCCTCACCTAGCTCGTACCATACCTGTGGATCGAAGGGATACAGGAGGGCAGCTATCTCGAGCGTGTTGAACAAACGGCGGTAGTCGGCCCAGTCGGTCGCCTCGCCCGCAAATTGGCTCAGTGCGCCGCGAATCGAGTCTGCCACCACCAGGAGGCTCTCCCGCTGCGCTAGTCCATGATTCAGCTCCCCCGCACGAAGCTGCAACGAAGTGAATTCCCCATCACGGTACGCACTCCATCCGAGCGCCCACGACCTCCTGCTGTAGGCCAACGCAAAGGAGCTGTCCAGCTCGATGGCTCTGCCGTAGTACCACTCCGCCGAGTCCATGTCGAACCCGCGGTAGAAGTGCTCGCCCCGCAGGAACGCTCTGAGCGCCGCCGGCGATGAAGAGCCGAGCGAGCGGAGCTGCCAGCCCGCCAGCCGGCGGTCACGACTGAGATTGCTGATGACGCCGACCGCCACCGAGTCGGCCAGGCGATCTACCCGGTCGGCGCGGTCTCGCAGGTCGAACTGGGCTATCGAGCGCTCGCTGGCAACGTCATACAGTGTCGCGACGACGCGGGCCGAATCCGTTCCGGCACTCACCAGCTGCCCAACGAGCGCCAGTCCGGCTCCGATGTCGGTTCCCAAAGACGCTGCCGACACAGCGTCAGCACGGCCTTCCCAGCGGTTGATCACGACGGACGGTGGAACGCTGCGGAGTGGACCAACCCCGTCCAGACTCGCCGACAGCAGATCCGCCAACCCATGCCTCCACATCGAGAGCTCGTCCCCTAGTACATCGAAGGGTGCAATTGCTATGAGATCGGGATCGAAATTCGGGTCCGACCGCGGACCAAGCAGGAAGAAGCCAATGGCCGCAGCAGCCAGTACAGCCGCCGCTAATGCCACCACCGGTACTCGCCTGCGCCGCTCGGGCCCCACCGGGACAATCGGAACTGTGGTCGCTACCCCCTGTGGAGGAGTTGCGATGGCCTTCGCCAGTTCGTCGGCGTTGGCAAACCGGTCGGCGCGCGACTGCGCCAACGACTTGACCAGGACGTGCTCCACCGAGGGCGGCAGGCCGTCAAGCAGCAAACGCTCTTCGGCGGGGGCATCGGTGATCCGCCCAGTCTCCAGTGTCGTACCATCCAGCAATCGTTCCGGTGGCCGGCCCAGCAGCATCTCGTGCAGCAAACAGCCGAGACTGTAGATGTCGCTCCGCCCGTCCAGGTCCGGACTTCCGGCCGCCTGCTCTGGGCTCATGTAACCGAGTGTGCCAAGCGACAGGCCGGGGCCGGTGAGCGTCTCCCCACCCGCCGCGCTGATCGCCCGGGCGATGCCGAAATCCGCCACCACAGCAACTCCGCCTGACAGCAGAATATTTTCCGGCTTGATGTCGCGGTGGATTACGCCGCGCCCGTGGGCGTAACTCAGTGCGGTTGCCACCTGATGCACAATGCGGAGTGCCTCATCGAGAGAAAGCTGGCGCTCGCGGTTGAGCCGGCCGCGCAACGTCTCACCCTCAACGAACGGCATCGTGAAGTACAGCAGCCTGTCTATCTGTCCCGAATCATGGACCGCGACTATATGGGGGTGATTCAGTTTCGCGGCGATCTTGATCTCATGCAGGAAGCGATCGACGCCGATCACCGCCGCAACGTCAGGGCGCAATACTTTGATCGCGACTTTGCGGTCATGTTTCGAGTCATGAGCGAGGTAGACGGTGGCCATGCCGCCAGCTCCCAGTTCCCGCTCAATGATGTAACGGTCTTGGGCTTTCTCGAGGCGAGCCAACACATAGCTGGTCACATCACATGACTCCGCGGTCCCAAAGCATGAGGTGGGGTGCGACGCACCTCATAGATAACAAGAGTACGGACTGTGACCTGCCAAATCCAGCTGCCGAGAGGTTGTCAGTTCTGGCCGAGCACGTGCAGCCGGTCTCGCCGCATGTACCCCCAACCATCCAGATACTCCTCAGTGTCGAACCACGCTGAGCGGGGCGGCGATTTGCCTGCTACGCTCTCGCCAGATATGGCCCAGGCTCTCTGCTACAGTTCCCATGTCGTTAAAGGCATAGACTGCGGTTGCCGGTACCGTGCTGCCGGTCCGGGCACCCGACGCTGCAGCAGGTTGCAGGGTACC
The DNA here is from genome assembly GCA_039588335.1 of Gemmatimonadota bacterium. GTDB lineage: Bacteria > Gemmatimonadota > Gemmatimonadetes > Gemmatimonadales > GWC2-71-9. Next base: position 22,722 of record JBDGZZ010000058.1, read on the forward strand.
ACCCTCGTTGCCGATACCGCCGTAGAAGTAGTTCAGTTTCTGCAAGATCTCCAACATTATGCGCGCGGCGTGCGAGTGAGCAAACTGGTCGAACTGGGCGCTGCTCCAAGCGTTGCCCCTGATCCAATCAGACGGGAGCGACCAGCTCGCCGCGCCGGCTTCCACAATAGCATCTTCCAAGTACCCCAGTTGGTTTGACTATAGCGCCAGGACGGGCGGTTGACCCACCGCCCCCTCGGCTCCGACGACAACGCATACACGCCACAGCAACCCCGCGACACCGAGCCCTCGTCAGCCGCGGTTGACAACGCGCTCGCCGGACATCCACCGTTCGTCGCGTCGTGCCATAGGTAGAAGCCACTGGAGACGAGCACTTCCACGTTGCTCGACTCTTCCAGAGTGCACCACATGTCAGGGTTGTTCTCTGAGGGCGACAGATCTTGCTCAACCCTGACATACACCGACACCGGACGCAAGTTCGTCTCGTCATAGCCGGTTCCCACTTGCTAGTATCCCCTGTGCTCGCCAGATTCCGTCGTGCCTGAGGGCGCAAGTGGAACTCAATAAGACCTAGTGACTACTCGACTGCAATCCCGGTGACCAGCGGGTTATCGGCTGCCCCGCCTCTGAGAGAGGCGACGACTCGACAGTTTTTTACTCGCGTAGTCGTCGTTCTCATCCTGCTTTTCATTTTTCTGCTGGGTGTAAACGGACTGAGCGACGGGTTCAGGTCCGCTGGAGAGGATCTGCTTGATTCCTTCTTTGCGGCCACCGAGAACCCATTCATAGGACTCATGGTTGGCATTTTGGCGACGGCGCTGATCCAGAGTTCGTCAGTCACCACGTCCATGATCGTGGCCTTTGTGGCCGCGCCGGAGAATCCTCTTCCGATAGCCAACGCCGTGCCGATGGTCATGGGCGCCAACATCGGCACAACTGTAACGAACATGATCGTGTCCATGGCGCACATCGGTCGGAAAGAGGAATTTCGGCGCGCTTTTCGCGTTGCCACTTGCCACGACTTCTTCAACCTGATAGCCGTGGCCGTGCTCCTGCCACTCGAACTCTTGACCGGATATCTCCAGCGAACCGCTGCGGCTCTGTCGTCGCTCCTCACTGGAATCGGAGGGATGGATTACGACAGCCCTATCAAGGGGGTGTTGAAGGCCTCTCTCGAACCGGTCAAGGACCTGATTGCCTTGGTGACCCCATCTGAGCGAGTCGCCGGTATTGTCCTGGTTCTCCTGAGCGGAGGGATGATCTTCACGGCGCTGATGCTGCTGGTAAAGACTCTCAGGTCGGCACTCCGAACGCGCGTTGAGTTGGTCGTTACCAAGGCGTTCGGGCAGAGTGCGATCCTGGCGATGGCGGTTGGCGTGATCGTGACGACAATGGTTCAGTCCAGCTCCATCACCACGTCCCTGCTGGTCCCGCTGGCCGGTGCGGGCCTGATCACTTTGGAGCAGGCGTTTCCGATCACGATAGGTGCCAATATCGGCACGACGGTGACTGCTCTGTTGGCGGCGCTGGCTGCAACCGGTGTGAATGCCGCGGCGGGGATAACCATCGCCCTGGTGCACTTGCTCTTCAACGTGAGCGGCACTCTACTCATATATCCGGTAGAGCGCATTCGAGAGATTCCCCTGGCCGCATCACGCTGGCTGGCCAACACCGCCGCCGAGTCACGCCGTTGGGCGATCCTCTACGTACTCATCTTTTTCTACGGTATACCGGCCCTGTTCGCTTTGTTGAAGAATGTTCTCGAATGATCGGGGGGCACTATGCTTCGTGAATTGATCGGTATCTTCCGGTCCAACGATCCGCTGCGCGAGATGGGGAAGCACTTAGTCGAGATGCTCCGTATCGCGCAGGAACTAACGCTGAAAGCGGGTGAGCTGTTCTTTGAGGGCAAGGAATCACCTGAGCAGCGGACGTGGATCTACGAACAGGACGTGAAGGTCAACCAACTGGAACGGCGGATTCGCAAGCAGGTCATAGCCCACCTCTCCCTAACCGGGAAGACCCTCGACCTGCCGTATTGCCTGCTGCTCATCAACCTCGTGAAGGACGTCGAGCGCATAGGCGACTACTCGAAGAACCTGACGGAGATTGGCGATTTCTTTACCGGCACACTACCTGACGACGAGTTAGTCTCGGAGCTGAGGCAAATCCGGAATGGCGTCGAATCGGCATTTGCTGGTCTGGCCCAGGTGCTGGAGCAGTCGAATCAGGAAAGGGCTCTGGGATTGATCGAGGACGGATCGGCGCTGGCCCGTCGCTGCGACATGCTGGTTGCAAGAGCCGCGCAGAGTTCGCACGATGCCAGCACGGCGGTGGCCATTGTCCTGGCCACTCGCTACTACAAGCGCATCGGCGGTCACGTACTCAATATCCTCTCCAGCGTCGTGATGCCGCTTCACAAGGTCGATTACTACGACGAGGATTCGATTCCGGCTGAACTGAAGACACAGGGGTAAGAGACCAGCGACCCGCCTAGCGCTACCCCCAACCCGGCCGCATAATACCCTCGTCCCTCCCCTCCGTTCAGCAGGAGATGTGCACCATGTCGAAGCCGTCGATACTCGCTGTCGTCGCGACACTGCTCGTCGCGCCGAGTGGTATGGCAGCTCAGCAGATCGCGCCCGAGCAATACGACCAACTGCGGTTCCGTCACATCGGACCGGTAGGCAACCGGGTTGCCTCGGTCGCCGGTGTTCCAGGTAACCGTTTCACCTATTACGTAGGGGCAGCTACTGGCGGCCTTTGGAAGACCGAAGACGCCGGTCTCCACTGGAAACCGGTGTTCGACGACCAACCGGTACACGCCGTAGGAGCGCTAGCTGTTGCACCATCCGACCCCGCAGTTGTGTGGGCCGGTACCGGCGAGCCGTTCATTCGCTCCAACGTCTCGATTGGCGACGGCGTGTGGAAGTCCACCGACGGCGGTGAAACGTGGATGCACAGCGGACTCGAGGGCCCCGGACGCATTGCGCGTATCGTGATTCACCCGACCAACCCGGACGTCGTGTACGCGGCACAGGTCGGCCACGGCTACAGCCCGCAAGCGACACGGGGGATCTACCGCACGAACGACGGTGGCACAACGTGGCAACACGTGCTGTTCGTGGACGAAAACACCGGCGCGTCGGATCTGATGATGGATCCCAACAACCCGCGCATTCTGTTCGCAGGTATGTGGCAGCTAGAACTCAAGACGTGGACGCGTGAAAGCGGTGGGCCCGGAAGCGCCATCTACATGTCGAAGGACGGTGGCGACAATTGGACCCGTCTCGAGGGACATGGCCTACCGACGCGCCCGATCGGCAAGATCGGACTGTGCATGTCGCGCGACGACTCTCGTCGCGTGTACGCCCTGATTGAAACCGGTGACGGCGTGCCGATTCACGGACAGGAAACCGACTCGGGCGAGTTGTGGCGTTCAGATGACGGTGGCGCCAACTGGACCCTCACCAGCTACAACCACGACTTGGGGACCCGCCATGCCTACTACACGCGCTGCGCGGTCGCTCCGGATGACAAGGACGAAGTCTACTTCGCATCCGGCAGCTTCAGCCGCAGCATCGACGGTGGCAGAACGGTCGTGACCAACAATCAACTGCGCGACGAGTCGGCGCCAGGTTGGGACCACCACGACCTGTGGATCGATCCGCTGAACGCCGACAGGATGATCATGGGGTTCGACGGCGGCGCGGCCATATCCGAGAACCGGACCGGCTCGTGGTTCCGCGCGCAACTGCCCATTGCACAGATGTACCACGTCACGGTCGACAACGCGATTCCCTACCATGTGATTGGCAACCGTCAAGACGGACCTGGTTTCCGCGGACCGTCCAACACTCGCACCGGAGGTTTTTGGGCCAACGGGTTGATACCACGTGGTGAGTGGCACGATGTCGGTGGCGGAGAGAGCGGGTTCGCGACACCCGACCCGACCGACCCAGACATCATCTGGTCGAGCGCATCAGGATCAGGTGCGCGTGGCGGTATCGTCGTACGGTTCAACGAGCGCAATCGCCAGTACCGCATGGTCGAAGTGTGGCCGCTCAGCACCGGTGGCTGGCCCGCCGAAGACTTGCGCTTCCGGTTTCAGTGGACGTTCCCGCTCCTGATATCCCCGCACGATAACAACACAGTTTACGTCACCAGCCAGCACGTCCACCGTACCACCAATGGTGGCCAGAGCTGGGAAGTGGCCAGCCCCGACCTCACCACCAACGACAAGTCCAGACAGACAGTCTCCGGTGGGCTCACGCCGGACAACATCGGCGTCGAATACTGCTGTGTCATCTACGCGTTCGACGAGTCGCCGGTGCAACAAGGCGTGTTGTGGGCCGGGTCGAACGACGGACTCGTGCACGTGAGCCGGGATGGTGGCGTCACTTGGACCGATGTCACGGGCAACATCCCCAATCTGCCGCCAGACGGTGTGGTGAGGAGCATCGATGCATCCAAGTGGGATGTGGCCAAAGCGTACATCACGATCGAGCACCATCAGGTGGGTGACTTCGCACCGCGTGCCTACAAGACCGAGGACTTCGGTGCGCACTGGACACAGATCACCGACGGCGTCGACGATCACGTGCTGTCGTACACCCGCTATCTGCTCGAAGACCCGGTGCGGCCCGGCTTGCTGTACCTCGGCACCGAAAACAAGCTCTACATCTCGTTCGACGATGGGGCGCGGTGGCAACCGCTCATGAACAACCTGCCGCACACACCGTTCTACGGTCTCATCGTGCAGGAACACTTCAACGATCTCGTCATCGGCACGTATGGGCGCGGCTATTGGATCCTGGACGATATCAGTCCGCTGCAACAGCTCAGCGCCGATGTCGCAGCATCGGCGGTACATCTGTTCGAGCCACGGGATGCCTACCGGTTCCGGCCCGTCACCGAACCGATGATCATGCTGGAAGATCAAACGGATGGAGAGAACCCCGAGTATGGTGCGTCACTCAACTACTGGTTGGGATCGCAACCGGACGGCAACGTGAGTCTGCGGATCATCGACGCCGCAGGTGATACTGTGCGCACTCTGAGTGGTAGCAAGAACGGCGGGATCAATCGCGTGTGGTGGAATCTGCAAGGCGAGCCTTCGACACAGATCAGACTCCGTACGAAGCCGTTATATGCAGATTGGGTAGAGTTGAACGACGAAGGTTGGCGTTCGGGCGGTCCGCGGCTTTCCGTTCTGCAACCGCCAGGGACTTACACTGTTGCACTCGAAGTCGGCAGTCAGACGCTCACGCAGCAACTCACCGTACTCAAGGACCCCAACTCGGACGGCACGCTCGCAGAGATCGAGGAGCAGACTACGATGGTCGCAGCGATCCGGACCGACGTCGAATCAGCGGCAGCTATCGTGAACCAGATCGAGTTGGTACGGCGCCAGATGTACGATCTGAAGGTGATAATAGAGGCCAGCAGTAATGACCCGACGATACTCTCGGCGGTCGACTCACTGGATCAAAAGCTCATCGCCGTGGAAGGGCAACTGATCCAGATGAAGTTATCACAGGGCGGCGACGGCATCCGCTGGCCGGCACTGGTCATCGATCAGCTCTCGTATCTCGCACGCAACGTTGGGACGGCGGACTTTCGACCAAACGACCAACAGAGAGAGGTGCATCAGGTTCTGCGGGACCAGCTCATGCACGCGCGCGAGCAGTTCGACGAGTTGTTACACAACGATCTGCCGGCGTTCAACCGTATGCTGGCGGAGCGGAACGTGGCGCGAATCATAATGCAGTGAGCTGATACCGGAGCTCCTGCGAGGGTCGGCGCATCAGGGATTTCGAGGAAGCTTCCTTATTAGAATCTCCCTGAACTGTGTCGGATGGCTCTCGCTCTGGATCGCTATGTAGCCACCGGTCAAGGGTTGTCCGTCCTGCAACCCGGCGGCCGCCAGCTCGGTCGAATCAGCTCCCCCGACCACGGGTCGGGAGTACATCAACACCGTGTCACCATCCATGACGTGCGCTATGATGGAGTCACCCAGCACCAGCAGGTCCAGGGTTACCCACTCATTGGTGTGGATGGTCGGTGCACGCGATGAGGTACAGTGTTGTTCGATTAGTGCCCCGTCCATTTCCACGTGTGTCCCGGGTGTGCACAGATTGGCGGTGGGTCGTTCGTCTGTTCCGTTTCCGCCCAGGAGTTGAGCTTCGAGCGAGATGGGAAAGTGCTGATCCTCGAGCATCGACTGTGGACTCTGGGAGTGGAACATGATGCCGTTGTTCTTGAATGCCCATTCGGGAGCACCCGGAACTTGTGGATCTACAAAGCGATACACAACACGCAGTTCGTAATGAGAGTACGGCTCTTCGTAGAAGAGATGTCCGAAGCGGTCTTCCAACTCCTCATAGTTCTCATAACTCACCGTTAGGAGCCCATCCTCGACGCGGAAAGTATTCCACGGGTCCTCACCCAACTCGCTTCCGGCGATCTTGATGGTCCAGCCGGTCAGATCCCTGCCGTTGAACAAGGGAGTCCATTCATCGCTGGTATCGGACGCACAGGCGGTACCCAGGTTGGCTATCACAATTACCGCAAACAACTGGCGGAGCGATGGTAGGTAACAGCTATTCATGAGTCTGCTCCTTATGAATCAGCACGGTCGGTCTTCATTGTCTCGAACATCCGATCCACATCTTCGGGCGGTCGCGTCATGTAACTCACGACCATTGTCACCAGCAGCCCGGCACCGAATGCGGGCACGAGTTCGTAGATCAACGAGTTCAACGCCGGGGTCCTCTCCCAGAAAACTGTAACCACGGTTCCCGTGATTAGCCCCGCGATCACACCCGCCCGGGTCGTGCGGCGCCAGAACAACGCCAGGATAGACGTGGGTCCGATGGCGGCCCCCAACCCGGCCCACGCGAACAAGACCAACCAGAATACCAGGTCTTCGGCTAGCATACCAAACACGAGGGCCGCGACCACTATCAGCACGACTACGAGCCTGCTGTACAGCACCAGCCGTTTCTGCGGGACCGCCTCACCCCGGTGCAGGATCTTCTCGTAGAAGTCACACACGACACTCGAGGCTGCCACGAGCAATTGCGAGTCGGCGGTCGATATAATTGCCGCGAAGATCGACGCCACCACCAGACCGAAGAACACGGGGGGGAGATGCTGTGCCGCAAGCAGCGGGTAGAGTTGCTCCGGGTCGGCGTCGGGTAGCATGGCCACGTCGGGGAAGTATGCTCTGCCTGCAAGACCGATGAATAGGGCGCCCCACGCCATCACCACATTCCAAACCGTTCCGACCACCGCCGAGACGCGCAATTGTGCCGAGTCGGCGATCGACATGTAGCGGACAATGATGTGGGGGTTACCCGGTGAGCCCAGGCCGATCCCTACGAACCCGATGATCACTCCGGCCGAGAGCGCCACTGGGTCGATCAGTGTGGGATCCAGTGTGCGGAGTTGTTCCACTACCGGCGTCAGACCGCCATAGCCGACGATTGCGATCAGTGGGACCACCACGAGCGCGACGATCATGATACACGCCTGCAGTGTGTCGCTGAGGCTCACGGCGAGGAACCCGCCCACACTGGTGTAGGCGAGCACGATCAGTGCGGTCAGCAGTATGCCGTTGGTGGGGCTCAGGCCGAAACTCGCGGCGAACGCCTTACCGCCACCCACGAACTGGGCCGACACGTAGCCCACCATGAAGATCAGAATCACAAGTATGAGCACGGAACGGAGCACTCCGTTCCGGTCACCGAACCGCGCCGCGAAAAAGTCAGGCAGGGTGACGCAGTCGTGCGATTCGGCAAATCTCCGCAGCCGCCGCGCGTAGAACAGAAACTGGAACGCCTCCACCGTAGCGACGCCGGCCACCGCCCAGACTGCGGTGGCGCCCATGGTGTACGCCATGCCGGTCACACCGAGCAGCAACCAGGCACTCCTGCCCGAGACCACGGCCGAGAGGGCCACGACATAGCGGTTCATCTGGCGCCCACCCACGAAGAACTCACTCAAGCCGGTAGATGAGAACTTTCGGGCGTAGAGTCCGATACCGACGATCACCGCGAGGTAGCCCAGGAACGCGGCTACCGCGTATGGGTCGGCTACGACTTGTACTCCGGCGGGACCTTCCTGCATCACCGGGCGCCCTCTTTCCGGTCGCGTTTTCGCAGCAGCAATGCAAAGACGATCGCCGCACCGATGATGGCGACCGGCAGGACGAACATTGCGAGTATGAACGAAGTTGTCATCGGGCCGGGGTCTCCCATTCCATTTCTAATTCAGCTCGGCTCAATCCGGAGCCACAATGCTCTCGCGGAGAAATCCTTCTATCCACTGGATATACGGAACTCCGCAAGCCACTTCATCGATAGCCTGCAACCGCCCATGCCCGAGCCCGAAGTTCGACACGGCCGTCACCACTCGACGGAAGGCGGCCGCGTAACGACTCGCGCAGAGCGTCTCGGTCACTCTCCGCAAGACTCGCGGCGAAGCTCGGTGCAGGACCCGTTCCACCCACGAACGGAGCCCAGTAGTCATCGAAGCTATTGAACACCGTGGGAACCGTCAGCGACGTGGTCGTCACGCGGGCCAGTCCCGTCGAAGAGAATAGGCTTGCCAGCCCCTCACGTCGGCAAATTGGAAAGCGAATTCCTTCGTCCAATTCCTCTGCCCGCTGGTCGATCCCCCGGGCTGCATCCCAGAAGTGTCTCAGGAACTGCATCTCACCTGCATAATCCCAAACGCAGGCAGCCACCACACCATCAGAGCTGGCCAACTGAGCCTGTTCTTCCAACGCTGCCGGCACGTCGTCGATGAAGTTCAAGACGAGGCTCGACACCACCGCCGCGTAGCCGCTCGGGCTCGGAGGGAGACTGCCCGCTGCCGCTACGACGTACTCAACTCGTCGATCCGGAAGTCGCTGTCGCGCCGCTTCGATGAATGGAGCGGAAGGATCACACGCCACCACCGACTCCGGTGCGCCAACAGCGCAGATCGCATCGACCAGAGCACCCGTCCCCGTTCCCACGTCCAGCCATCTGACGTCGGGCGGAACATCCAGCCAGGACACGAACTGTCGAGCTAGTGGCCTGCTCCAACGCCCCATGAAGTCTTCGTACGTCGCAGCTGCGTCCCAACCGTCGTCTATCATCGATCGTGAATCGAAACGGGCTCTCGGCGCATCAGGGATTGTCTGGCCGCGCCGCGTACTTGGATTTTGCCCCAGCGAGCCGTACGCGCGGCAGGATCACGTCCTGGAACCGAGGCGTATCCCAGATCGGAGCCAGCTTGGGATCCCAAATGTCGTATTGGACACGGAACGGCAGGGAGAAGACCAAATCCTCGAGCGCGTCGAGCGCTCGATCCGGCTCCCCAAGCAGCACCAACGCCTGAGCCTGGCCCCGGCCTGCGCTCTCCGGCAAGAGCGTCGGGTCCCCGGCCTCCAGTGCTTCGCCCAGCAGGCGGAAACCTGCGGAGTCGGCCAGGTAGAAAGCGAAGCGATCGATTGCTTCGCGGTATCGGCCGTCGAACAGCATCAGGTTCGCCAGGACAGTCCTGAGGTAGTGCACGTCTCCGGCGCTGTCCAGCGCGAGCCCTTCCTCCAACAGCGCCTCGGCCTCTTCATAGCGACCGTTCATGTACAGCACGAAGGCGTGGGAGTCCAAACGGATCGGTGCCCGGTCGAGGGCCAGCGCCCGGCCGGTCTCTCGCAGCGACTCGTCCAGACGCCCCATACCCCACAGCAGCTCCGCGTATTGGGTGTGCGCCTCCTCACTATCCGGATCGAGGCCCAGCGCCCGGAGATACTCCTGTTCGCCGTCCTCCCACTCCCAGCGGTCGCGATGGACCCCACCGAGAGCAACACGGGCCGAGGCGTTCCGCGGGTCCAGCTGGAGCGCGCGGCGCGCCGCGGCCTCAGCCGTGGCGAAGCTCCGTGCCCACGCCGCGGAATCCGTATACTCTCTACCCATGCCCGTGTACAGTGGGTTTATGGCGCTGGCCTCGGCTAGCCCCGCCCACGCCGGCGCCCACATGGAGTCCCTGGCGACGGCGGCTTCGAACAGGCGCACGGCCTCCCCGACCCCGGGGCCCCGCCGGCGCATCGCTGCCCGTCCGCTCAAGTACAGGTCGTATGCGTCCATATCGAGCGTGGGAGAGACTAGTTCCTCCTGACTCAACCCCAGCGGAACGCGCAGCGAATCGGCGATGGCTTCGGCAATCTCCGTTTGGATGGCAAAGACGTTCTCCAACCGGCGGTCGTACGTCTGCGACCACAGGCTCAAGCCATCCGATACGTTAACGAGCTCTGCGCT
>JBDGZZ010000059.1:0-18329 GCA_039588335.1 Gemmatimonadota bacterium
CGGGGAGATAAACCGTTTGGCGATTACCGCCTGAGCGTTCGGTCCAGTATAGGGCTGCTCACCCGTCAACATCTCGTACAACACACAGCCGAGGCTGTAGAGATCGCTGCGACCGTCGACATCGCCCTCGGCGGTGGACTGTTCGGGACTCATGTAGGCCGGCGTCCCTACAACCAAACCCGTCTGAGTTATGGCCCCTTCAGCAGAACTCACCGCCTTTCCAATGCCAAAGTCAGCCACCATGGCCGCACCCTCATGCAACAGGATGTTCTCCGGCTTGATGTCGCGGTGCACGATGCCCTGTCGGTGTGCGTAATCGAGTGCGGAGGCGACTTGTTGTGTGATGAGCAGGGCCTCATCGAGGTCCAACTGTCCTTCGCGCTGGAGGCGCTCACGCAGAGACTGCCCCTCCATGTTCGGCATCACGTAATACAGGAACCGGTCGACCTCACCTGAGTCGTGTAACGGTAGGATGTGAGGATGGGTGAGACCCGCGGCGATCCTGATCTCGCGCAAGAACCGTTCGGCACCAATCTCGGACGCCAGTTCGGGCCGAAGTACCTTGAGTGCAACACGCCGATCGTGACGCTCGTCCTTGGCGAGAAACACGACTGCCATACCGCCTTCGCCAAGCTCGCGCTCGATCGTATACTGGCCGCGTAACCCGGTCCTAAGGGGCTCAAGGAATTTGGTCATGTTTTGAACAAGTGGTGATGTTCCGATTGGGCCGTCTCAGAGCGGCTCAGTGGCTCGTTCAATTTCCAGCAACTCCTGTGGTCCCGGGAGCATGTAGAGTACGAGTCCAAACCATGTTTGGCCAGCATGCTTGACGCGGTCTGCGTAGGGACTTCAATCCACGACTCGCAACCGTGCAAGTATGTACAGCGGAATTGGAGCTGTCCAGCGGCTCGGCTGAGCTTTGCGACATCCCCTGTCGACTCGAACGCCAAAAGAGGACGGAATTGGCTCCACAACTCGGGTGGACAGCGACATCGGAGCGGTGATTGGTGATGCATTCCTCCGAGTGGATGCAGAATATCGAATGTGGATCACGGAATTACGGATATCGAAGGTGGATCAGTTCGCAATTCGTCATTCCTTGTTCGACATTCGAAATTCTTTATTCGTAATTCGAAGTTCCCTCGTTCGTAATTCGAGGTTCTTACTCGTCAGTTCGGCAGTACCGCAAAGATCCGCACCTGCCCACCCGAACCACCCTCTATCTTGATGGGGGCGATGATGAGATACGCACCGGTAGGTGGGAGCAGGTGGACGTTGGCGACGTTCTCCAGATGGAACAGATCGGCACCGTTCACCACCAAGTGGGCGGGGAAACCGTCTGCCGCACCGGCATCCACACTGAGATCGTCGATCCCTATGCCGCGGATGTTGCGCTGCTCGACGAGAAACCGTGCGGCTACGTCGGAATAGCCGGGAAAGTGCATCTGCCCATCCGCGTCCCGGTGTTGGTACGCTTCGAGATCGTTCCACTTGGTGGCCCAACCCGTGTTGAGCAGCACGATGGCGCGGTCGGGCATCGGCCCATGTTCAACTTCCCACGCTTCGATATCTTCGACGTTGAGAAGCGCGTCGGGATTGGCCCCCGCTCGATTCGAAATATCGATGACCACGGCCGGTCCCCAAAGATCGTCTGAGGTGAGCTGATCGACGCTGCGCCCACCTGCGGCAAAGTGCACCGGGGCGTCGAGATGTGTACCGTTGTGCTCCGGTGTCGAGTAAGCCGCCATGGATGGCGAACCGTCCGGATGCGCTGCCAACGTGTCGTGCGTAAACGGATTGCTGTCCCACGACGACCAGAATGAACCTCCGGCGCTCAGCGCGTGTGTGAGATCGAGGACCTCAACCTCACCAGCAAAGAGCTGTTCCAACCGATCGGGTCCTCTGTCGGCTGAACACGCCAAAGCCAAGCAGCTGGTTGTCGCGAATAACAGTCTTTTCATGATTCTGAAGCTGTGTTTCAGTGCTCTCCCTCACAAGTATCGGGCCGCCGAATAAGCGTATTCCACTCCACTTCTTTACGGCTGCTTCGATGTCGAGGACCCTAGTTGAGCCCCTTGTGGGTGGAATTACAGGAAAGTGCAGACGCTCTCTCACCCTCGCAAGGTAGCTCGAGGGCAGCCAGACCCTTCAGCCCGCAAACGTATACGTGTACTTGAGCATGAGAGTCCTCGTATCGCTCAGCGGCAGCGGCGGATTGCTGCGGTAGCGGTCGAGGTTCATACCCTCATTGTAGACCAGCCACAAGTCACTTCCTTCTCTGAAGTTATAGCGGATGCGCACGTTGGCTGCGGCGTAGTCGGCGGTGTTGCTGAGTTGTACGAAGGCATTTAGCGAGAGCTTGGTATTCAGCGCTGCCTCGATTCTGAGGCGCACCAGGTGGGAGTCGAATCCCTGGTCACGATCGGGAAAGCGCACCACGTTCAACTGATAGACGGCGCTCAGTCCGAGAAACCGAGACGGATTCCACCGCGGGTACAGTCCTATGTCTGCCAACCAGCCGTCGTAGAACCTCTGGATTCCCCAGCCGAAACTGCTGCGGAACAGCGAGCCCGGCGCCATGTTGTAGTCACCCTCGAATCGAGGGAAAACATAGCTTCCCACCGGTACCTCGGTCGCGTTGGGAAACCGTAGCGGTTCTCTCAGGTCTTCGTAGTACAGCTCCAGATCCAGGCCCAGACTCCCACCCGTGTTCCACTGCAGGTCGAAGTCGTGCTCGACGAACGCGGACTCGACGGTGCGGTCCGTGTTGCGCAACGCCACCGAGCCGAACAGCTGGAACGGATCGATGCGGCGAAACGGTCCGTCGCCTTCGGGATAGTGGTAGTACGACAGCGAGTAGAACAGGTCCGTGAAGTTCTGCCGCATCACGAATCCCATTTCGGGTGTATAGTCCGCGCCCGAATAGCGAGCGCTGAACGAGTAGGTGAAACCGCGCTGCCGCGCCCGGCTAGCGGTAACCCGCAGCAAGGCGGCCCGGGTGAAGCGGAAACCACCGTCGGCGATGACACCGTCATCGAAGGTCTGTGCCCACTGCACCGTGAAATAATCGTCGCCGGAGTAGCGGACCGAGCCATCGAGACCGTAAGCAACGTTGTAACTGCCGTCGTCGCCCAGCCGTGACGTCAACATAGCACCGGCGTTCGAGTACTGATTGATCACTCGGCGGCGAACCCGCGCCACCCCAAAGTTCTCTGAGGGAAGCAGGTCGCTGCGGGTAGTTTGCATGTTGAGAAATCCGACGTCCCAGTTGCCAATCCGCCCCACGAACCTGGCCCCTCCAATGATGCGAACCGGTTCGCCCTGGTGCAGCCCTATGCGCCGACTGTGGAATAGTCGGGTGGCTCCCCCCGTCAGGAAGTAGAAGGTGGACGAGCGTTCCTGAAAGAACTGACGCTTCTCGGGAAAGAACAGAGGGAAGCGGGTCAGGTTCACCTGGTAGTCGTCGGCCTCGACCTGCGCGAAGTCGGTGTTCACCGTCAGATCAAGCGTTGTGTTGTTGGTGACGTTGTACTTCAGATCTCCGCCGACCTCGTGGTCCACTTCCGACTGAGTGTGAAACTGGTCTCCCGCATCGTCGAGATGGTTGGCCCGTTCGACCCCGCCCAGCAGGTAAGGAGTGACATAAACCGGCCTATGGGTCCGCACGCCTACCAACACCGCTTTTGTAGCGAGCGACGGTCGCAGCAGGGTAAACTCCGGCGGTATGGCCGGGAACACCTGCCACTCGTTCTTGCGCGCGATGTAGCGGTAGGTGATCACCGCCATTTCCACGCGCCCCTCAGCCGCCTGAAATCCAAGGCTCGAGAACGGGATGCGCATTTCGGCGAACCAGCCCTCGTCGGTCTGTTCGGTGGCCACGTCCCAGTAGGTGTTCCACGATCCGTTCGTCGGTCCGTTGCCGTCACCACTGATCGTCGCATCACCGCGGACTCCCGCGGGGGTGGTCCAGAACCAGAGTCCATTGTCGTTGTCGTCGAACGCGTCGATCATGATCCCGAAGTTGTCGTCGTTACTCCACCGGTCGCGGTACATCGAGTTGACGCGGATCTGAGATGGATCGGTATCGAAAAACCGACCCGACACGTATAGGTAGTCGTCGTCGTAAGCGATGCGGATCTCGCTGCGTTCGGTCAGCGGGGCGCGGAACGTGGGAATGTGCATCGTGAGCGGGAGCGGCTCGATCTGCTGCCATGCCAACTCGTTGCTCGAGCCATCCAATTCGATCGCCCCACCGATCCGGGGCAGTACCAGCCGGCCATCGTCGCTGGCATAGCCGGGAATGCTCACGAACTCGGTGACCTGCCCCAGCGCCGGTGCGGTGAGGGGTGCAAGCACCAATCCCAGGACCAGAACCGGCACGGCACCGCAGATTAGCGAAAAAAATTTTTCATTTATAGCCACACTTGTTCCCATGCTCGCCTCATCGTCTGTGGGTCTGCTAGGGGCCGGGCGGAGCGCCGCGGTCTAGGCTGGCCTAGGCCCGGGCGCGGCGCTCACGTGACGGATTCGTCTCATCCAATGCCCAGATCGCCATGGCTCGAACCGCCGGATCAGGATCCCTCAGAGCGTCGAGCAGATGCTCGACCGCCAGCTCATCGTCCAGCAATCCCAACTTCCAGGCGGCTTCCTGTCTGGCGTCGTCATCATCTGACGTCAAATCGCCGACGAGCCGATCGATATCATGTGTTGGCGCCGAGCCGCGCCATCCGTGCCATTCTCCGGCAAAGACCTCGGTGTTTTCCCAAGGCCGGCGGTTCAACTCTCGGAACACTTGGTCACGGGCGGACTCGGCCTGCCGACCGCCGATCTCTCCCAGCGCCCAGATGACCGGTTCCCGCAGAGCATCGTCCTGCTCCACAGCGTCCATCAACGGTTCGACCGCGGAGCGGTGCTCGATCTCGCCCAGAGCAAGCACGGCCATTTCCCGAACGATGGGATCGCTGTCGGCCAGTGTCTCGATCAGCGGATCGATCGCCCGGTGATCCTTGATCTCGCCGAGGGCCCAGGCCGCGACCAGCCGCACGTCCGCATCACGGTCGTCTAGCCGCTCAATCAAGGGACTCACCCCCTTCGAGTCCTCGAGTTCACCCAGCGCCCAAGCCGCGTAGCGCCGTGCGCGGGCGTTGTCATCCTGCAGTTGCGCTATGCGCTGCTCGACCGTGGCGGTACCCTGTTGATCGCGCACTGAGTAGGAGGTGATGGTAACATGGTCGGCTCCCAATCCGATGGCGCCGAGCGGCAGGGTGACTGCCAGTGCAAGCGAAGCGGTGGTGAGTACTCCCTTTCTAGAGGCCGGGCCGCGGCTCATTCCACGAGCCAGAATACTGCGAACTCGCTGAGCCAAACTCGAGCGCGCTGCCATGGCGAGCGCACCGGCGGGTGCCCCGCCCGACAGTTGCGTCCGGGCGATCTCGAGCAAGTGAGTGGCATACACGTCCGACCGCATCCCGACTCGCAGAGCGTAGTCGTCGCACGCCCGCTCTCGTTCCAGCGTGGCGCGCCGCGCCGCCATCCAAACCAGCGGGTTGGGCCAGTAGACCGAGCGCACGATCTCAATCATGAGGTGGACGAGATAATCCCAACGCGTCACGTGCGCTAATTCATGGAGTAGCACCACTCGTCTCCGCTCAGGCGACCAGTTGGCTGCCGCCTGCGGGAAGAGTACCACGGGGTGCAGCAAACCCCACGAAATCGGAGTCGTGATTTCATCACTCGACCCCACGCGCAACGGTCGCTCAGTCAGACTGCTCCACGAGGGGCCCGATTCTGTTGTGTACAGTAGGCCCCGATCGCGCGCCAGCGCCCGCCGAGTGAGGCCGGAGACCTTGGCCGCACCGACGGCCAACCGCAACAGCAGAACAGCGGCTCCCAGAGCCCAAATCGCCAGCGCCGCCGCCGCAACGTCCAGCAGCGAGATGCCGAAACCAACCGCCGGTCGCACCGCCACTCGATCAGTCGGGGCAACAGACTGGTTCTGCTGCCGCTCGCGCTCGGCGGATGCAGGGGCCGCGCGGTCTGCAGCCGGCAACTGCACCGCGACCACCGGGGTCTCCGCCAGGGCCGTGACCTCCTGCATCGTCGGCAGACTCTCGAGTTTCCACGACGGCAGCGAAACAGATAGTAAAGGCAAAACCAGCAATGCACCCAGGGCGATACTCCACACCGCGTGGCGGGTTGCGGCGGACGAACGCTGCAGCAGCGCGGTCACCAAACCGGCGATTGCCAGAACCACCGTGCCCTTGAGTAGGATGTCGGCGCCTAGTTGTAGGGCGACTGGGAGCGAGACACTAGCGAGCGTCGTCATCGTGTGACTTCCTCTCTTGTTCGATCCACTGGGCGATCTCGTCCAGCTCGTCCGGGGAGAGCCTGTCGCTCGACATGTCGAGCAGAGCCTGAATCGCTTTGGACGGGGAGCCGCGGAAGAACGTCTGCAACAGGTTGCGCACCGCGTTACGGGTGGCCTTGTGATGCGGCACGGTGGGACTGTAGAGGTAGCGGCGGCCGTCCTGCCGGTGCTTCACATGGCCTTTCTTTTCCAGAATGCCCAGCGTGACCCGCACGGAATCGTAGCCCGGGTCGTCCCGCATCCGGCCTGAAACCTCAGCGACCCCGGTTTCACCCAACTGGTAGATGATGTCCATTATCTCCCGTTCCCGGCGACTCAGATCGGTATGCGGTGGCTTTCTCATGTGCCCTCGGTGTCTAAACCCCAAAGCAAGTGAAAAATTTCTTTCATTTCCTCAACATTATAGGCCCGGTCTAAAGCTGTCAAGGTGGTGGGCCGGGACATAGCCTGTAAAAAACTTTACGGTTGGGCCAGGCTCCAGGTTTCATCCGCGGCGGAGCGATTGCGCGGAGTCCGAGGCCCATTTGGGGCCTTCAAGCGCCCACGGCCGCTCCGAGCAGCGACCGGAAGTTGTTGAAGAGAAAGTACTTAGTAGGATGCGCCGCACAGGAATGAACCAACAACCTACTGATGACGACATGGAAGTACGCCTCGACTAGCGCCTTACGTGCCGCACATGCAGTTTCGACTCCGCAATTCTTGGAGGTTTGACACATGCCCCGCTCGCTCGTTTTCCGCACAGCGCTCCCCCTGACCGGAGCCATCGCCATCGCCGCATGCGGCACCCCGGAAGAACTCGCCACGACCACGAGCTACGATGATCTCGTTGGCCTTTTTGAAGAGTGGCGTGCGTTCGAAGCGCCAACCCTCGTGGACGGCGTTCCGGACTACACCACCCCGGCGATGGCCGAACAGCACGCTCAATTGGCAACCTACCAACGCCGTCTCGCAGCAATTGACACGACCAGTTGGCCTGTCCCGCAGCAAGTCGATTATCACGTTGTCCAGGCCGAGATGAACGGACTCGACTTCGATCACCGCGTGCGCCTACCCTGGGCCAGGATCCCGGCTTTTTACACCATGATCTTCGCCGACCGAAGTGACGTGCCCGCGCACGAAGGTCCGGTGATCCACACCTGGATCGATCTCTGGACGTACGATTACCCACTGTCGCCAGAGGACGCCGCGGAGCTCGCCCAGCGCATCGGCACCATTCCCGCGGTGCTCGACCAGGCGCGGGGCAACCTCGTCGAAGACGCCCGCGATCTCTGGATGCAGGGCGTTCGGAACATGAACGCCCAAATCGCCGACCTCGACGCGTTGGCAGAACGGGTAGCGGGAACGAGCTCCGAACTGGACGCCGCGATCCAGGAGGCCCGAGACGCCACGGAGGCATTCAAGCTATGGATCGAGGAAGAAGCCCCCTCCAAGCGTGGACCCTCTGGCGTGGGGAAAGACAACTACACCTGGTACCTCCAGAACGTCCACCTCGTCCCCTACACCTGGGAGGAGGAGGTGACGATGATGAAACGCGAGCTCGCCCGCGCCCATTCGGCACTGCGGCTCGAGGAGCACCGGAACCGTGACCTCCCACCGCTACGCCGCGTCAGTAGCGCCGGCGAATACGACCGCGTGTTCAACGCCGCCGTCACTGAATTCATGCGTTTTCTGGATGAGGAAGAGATCGTCTCGGTTACGGATTACATGGATCACGCCCTCCGGGAGCGCATCGGACGTTTTGCACCGACCGACGGGTTACGGGGATTCTTCTCCGAAGTGAGTTACCGTGATGCAGTGACGATGCGCACGCATAGCTACCACTGGATCGAGCTCGCCAGGATGGACAACGAGCCGCATGCCAGCCCGATCCGGCGGGTGCCGTCGCTCTACAACATCTTCGACGGCCGGTCCGAAGGGCTGGCCACCGGCATGGAAGAGATGATGATGCAGGCGGGGCTTTTCGACGATCGACCACGGGCCCGCGAACTCATCTGGATTCTCCTCGCACAGCGTGCCGCGCGTGCTCTGGGCGGCCTCTACATGCACGCGAACGAGTGGACCATGGAAGACGCCGTGCAGTTTGCATCGGAATGGACACCGCGCGGATGGCTGCCGGAAGACGGCAATACCGTCTGGGGCGAGCAGCATCTCTACCTCCAGCAGCCGGGCTACGGCACGAGTTACCTCGTCGGCAAGGTTGAGATCGAGCAACTCATGGCCGAACGCGCGCTGCAGTTGGGTAACGACTTCACACTGCGGCGTTTCATCGATGAGTTCAGCGCCGTCGGAGTCATCCCCGTATCGCTCGTCCGCTGGCAGCTAACGGGCCGGAACGACGACATCACAGAACGTCGTCAGCGCGCTAGCGGACAACAGACACCATGAGTGCAAGTTTCATGGGGCCCGAGGGCACGGTGGAACACAATGTATGAGGCTTTTCTCACATTGGTCACACAGATCAGTGACTTGATGTGGGGACCGTGGACGATGATTTTCATCGCCTTTGTATCGGTTTACCTGACCGTGCGCACGCGTTTCTTCCAAGCAGCAAGCTTTCCCTACATCATGCGCAACACCTTCGGGCGTATGTTCGATCGGCACGGCGATCGCGATAGGAAGAGGATTACTCCGTTTCAGGCAACCACAACATCGCTTGCCGGAACAGTCGGCATGGGCAACATGGCCGGCATCGCGACCGCTTTGTCGATCGGTGGACCCGGTGCGATTTTCTGGATGTGGGTACTGGCATTCTTCGGCATGATTACCAAAGCCGCCGAGATTACGATTGGCGTCCATTACCGCGACGTTGACGACAATGGCCGTGTCCGAGGCGGCCCGATGTACTACATCAACAAAGCACTTGGCTGGAAGTCTCTGGCGGTGCTTTTCAGTATCGGCGTCACCATCAACTGCTTTTTCAGCTCTTCACTATTGCAGGCGCATACAGTTGGCAGGGCGTTCAATGCCAGCTACGGCCTAAGCCCGTATCTAGTAACCGGCACCATGGCTGTGATCACC
The DNA here is from genome assembly GCA_039588335.1 of Gemmatimonadota bacterium. Lineage (GTDB taxonomy): Bacteria > Gemmatimonadota > Gemmatimonadetes > Gemmatimonadales > GWC2-71-9. The sequence continues at coordinate 9,386 of JBDGZZ010000059.1, forward strand.
GTGACCGTCGCGGTTGGCGGCGTGCGACGTATCGGCCGGGTCTGTGAAGCATTGGTTCCGTTGATGACGGTACTGTACCTCGCTGGAGGGATCATAATCCTAATTGCGAACGCGCCAGCCATACCCGACGTGTTCGCCGAGATATTCAGGTACGCCATGGCACCAGCACCTGCCGTTGGCGGCTTTGCGGGTGCTGCTGTCATGTCAGCCATCCAGATGGGTATGGCCCGAGGAATGTTGTCGAATGAGGCTGGCCTAGGAACGGCGCCGATGGTTCACGTCAACGCCGAAACGGAGCATCCGTTTAAACAGGGTATGTGGGGCGCAGCTGAAGTGTTCATCGACACGACCGTTGTCTGTTCGATCACTGCCCTGGTCATCTTGTCGTCCGGCGTTTTGGCCAATGGCAATACCGGTATCGAAATGTTGCTCGATGCCTTTGCGACTCATTATACCCCCGAAATGGCGAGCGCACTCATCTCAGCCGCTATTCTCACTTTTTGCCTGTCTACTCAGATCGCGTTCTTCGTCTATTTCGAGACTGCCTTGGTGAACCTGCTTGGCTCGAACGTGTTCCGCTACGTGAAGTGGACCTACTTTCTGCCCGGGGTGGTATTCGCAGGCATTACGAGCGTCGATCAGCTCTGGGCGCTCGCGAGTATTTCCGTCGCTGCTAGCGCATTGCCCAACCTCGTGGCACTGCTGATACTAAGTGGCGTGTTTGTCACGTTGATGAAGGACTACTTGTCCGGTAAGAACAACTACCAGACACGCATCATCGATGAGAATCAACAATACGTTCGTGTCGCCGGAATGTAGAAAGGAGAGCCCCGACTGATGTCATCGCGGAAGCTGGACGAAACCGCTGCCGGTGTCTTTGTCATTTCGGCAACTCCGTTCACCGACCAGGACGAACTGGACCTCGGTAGCGTCGACCGCCTGGTGGAGTTCTATATCGAGAAGGGCGTCTCGGGTATCACTATCCTGGGCATGATGGGCGAGGCGCAGAAGATGGTACCTGCTGAGTCAGAGACTTTCCTGAGGAGAGTGCTGAAGCGCGTGGATGGCAGGGTTCCGGTCATCGTAGGAGTGTCAAACCCTGGGCTGTACAACATTGTTCGTCTGTCGAGAACCAGTATGGAAGAGGGTGCTGCCGGAGTCATGGTTGCCCCGATGACGGGTCTCGCTACCGAGGAACGACTCTACAACTACTTCAGCCAGGTCTTTGAAGCGCTGGGCGACAATACTCCCGTCTGCTATCAGGATTATCCGTTCGCAACCAATTCGGACATCTCCGTGCCGTTATTCAATCGCCTGATTGCCGACTTCGAACAGCTGGTAATGCTCAAACACGAGGACTGGCCTGGGCTCAACAAGATCTCACAGGTTCGCAAGTCTTCGGAGGAAGGGCTGCGAAGAGTCTCAATCCTGGTCGGCAACGGAGGTCTGTATCTGCCCCAGGAATTAGCTCGGGGCGCGGACGGCGCGATGACTGGATTTGCATATCCCGAAATGCTGGTTGAGGTTGTCGCACTACACAGGGCCGGAGAGCAAGACAAGGCAGAGGATCTATTTGACGCATATTTGCCACTCGTACGGCATGAGCAACAGCCCGGTTTCGGTCTGGCGCTCAGAAAAGAGATATTGCATCGTCGTGGAGCGATGGCTTCACCGAAGGTGAGAGCGCCGGGGCCGAAGTTGAACAAGATCGATCACGCTGAATTGACGCGATTAGTGAGTCGGGTCGAACGAAACGTAAAGGCACTCTGAATGGCACGAATATTCGATCTGATAATCACTAACGGTACGGTCGCCAACTCCGCCGAGACGTTTCAGGCAGATATCGGCATAGAAGCCGGATCGATCGTGGCCATCGGAAAACATCTGGGTGATGCCAACCGCACACTCGATGCGAGCGGCAAGTATGTACTACCCGGCGGTATCGAAGCACACTGCCATATCGAACAGGAGTCATCGAGCGGGCTGATGACATCCGATGATTACTACTCCGGCAGTGTATCGGCTGCCTTCGGAGGCAACACCTGTTTTGTTCCGTTCGCTGCACAACATCGTGGCCAGTCGCTGAAACAGGTACTGGATACCTACCACGGTCGCGCCGAGCCGAAATCCGTCATCGACTATTCCTTCCACTTGATTATCTCAGATCCGACGGATGAGGTTCTGAATGAGGAACTGCCGCAGGCAATAGAGCACGGTATTACCTCATTCAAGGTCTATATGACCTACGATCGGTTGATCGTCGATGACAGTCAGATGCTCGACATACTGACGGCGGCAAAGAAACACGGCGCACTGACCATGATTCATGCCGAGAACAACGCCATGATCCAGTGGATGAGTGATAAGCTCATCGCTGATGGCCATGGTGCGCCCAAGTATCACGCCTTGAGCCATCCGAGAGCCGCAGAATCCGAAGCTATCAATCGAGCGATAGAACTGGCCAACTTCCTCGATGCTCCGATATTGATCGTGCATGTTTCAACAGAGGCCGGCGCGCGCATCATTGCCAAGGCACGCTTTGACGGGCACAAGGTATTTGGCGAGACCTGCCCGCAGTACATGTTCCTAAATGCCGAGCAAATGGACCTGCCCGGAATGCACGGTGCCAAGCTCTGTTGCAGCCCGCCGCTACGCGATCGTGGATCCCAGGATGCAATCTGGCGATGTCTGCAGAACGGTACGTTACAGGTGTACTCGTCCGACCATGCACCCTATCGATTCGATGAGACGGGAAAGTTGCATGCCGGTCCAAATCCGGAATTTCCCAAAATTGCGAATGGTCTGCCGGGCATCGAAATGCGCTTGCCGTTGCTCTTCTCTGAGGGCGTCATGAAGGGCCGGATCACGTTGAACCACTTCGTCGCACTGGCAGCAACAAATGTCTCCACAATCTACGGTCTCGATCACTGCAAAGGATCTATTACCGAAGGCAAGGATGCCGATATCACAGTGTGGGATCCGGAGGTAGAGCGCGAAGTCAAGGCAAGCGACATGCATGACAACATGGAATACACACCCTATGAAGGCATGCATATCACCGGGTGGCCAACCACGGTAATTCAGCGGGGCAAAGTAATTGTCGAGAACAATGAGCTAAAGGCCGACAGGGGTGCCGGACAATTTGTTCCACGGCACACGATCGACTGCACGGGCATGCCCGGCAAGGTGGCTCCCGAACTCGATCCCGGCAAGAACTTCGGCATCGATCTCGGTCTCTGGTGAGCGCGAAGAGAATTCTCGTTCTGAATCCGAACTCCAACGTGAGTGTCACCCTGGGGATCGTAGAATCGCTGTCCAATCATTACGTGAATCCAGATATTGACGTGCAATGCGAAACGTTAGCGGAGGGACCTTTTGGAATTGAGTCGGATGAGGACATTGCATCGGTCGTCCCGCTCATCAAAGCAAAGATCGAAGCGGCGTCCGAATTCGACGCGTTCGTCATAGCCTGTTATTCCGACCCCGGTCTTGCGGCGTGCAGAGAGCTATCTGAAAAGCCGGTCTTCGGCATTCAGCAAAGCGCCCTTGAAACGGCAATCTCATATGGTGGTCGGTTTGGTGTTCTCGCGTTGTCCGACGAATCCATAGAACGACATGTCATATATATCAGGCAACTCGGCTATGAGCAGCAATTGGCCGGTGAGTTACCACTCCATGTTACGGTTGATGAGGCGGTGAACGATGGCGAGACGATGCGAAAGATCGTCATTCAGGGCCGGCGGCTCATCGAGGAGTCGGGCGCGGGAGTGGTGATACTGGGCTGCGCCGGTATGGCGGCGCACCGTAAAGACGCAGAACAGATACTGGGAGTGCCAGTCATAGAACCGACACAAGCCGCCGTCAGTGTCGCGGCAGTAGAATGTCGAATGTCGAACAAGAGGAATATCGAATATCGAACAGGGAATGGCGAATTTCGAAGTAGGTCACATTCGTAATTCGTTATTCTATTGTTCGCCATTCGATACTCCCAGGCTCGTAACTCGACATTCAGCCGACTGTGGTCATGCGCCCGTCATAACGCATGGCTAACCAAAGCTATCCACTTCCGGATCCCAGAAATCACCCTCGAGACCCAGGCCGGCAAAGATTTCACGCATTTCATCCGCCTGGGGACGCCGGGAATCCTCGTGCAGTCGTGTCGAATACCATGTTGTAGCGAGGGCCCAAAGTTGATCCATCCTCACGATCGGCCGCACTGGAGATTCATGCGCTGCACACCACCGCCGAACCCATTCCTCCGACCGGAAGAAGAGCATGTTGTTTCAGGTAAAGACGATGTCGTCCCACCAGTTTGCCGCCGGGATGAGGCAGTGGAAGAGCCAGTCGGATGACTCGGGACCGTCGCGACCCACGTCGAGATGCAGTGGCTCGCCGGATTGTCCGCAGCGCGAGCGGACTATAGCGGGCTGGTGCAATGCTGCAGGCACTCCGAGAGCATCCCAGGCACAGTTCGCGAAGTACCGAACACCACCCGATTCCACGACGTGCTGCGTCGGAACACCGGAAAAGGGGGATGCCATTCGAATCGACGATCCATCGGCGTCGAGGACGAGTACTCGCTGCGTGCAAAGCCTCCCGTACGCATCGATGACACTTCTGGTATCCGAACCGACAAGATCGGCCACTTCTTCTGGTGACGGCCTTACCCCCGTCTCGGCGAAGTGTCTGTAGACCGCCAACTTTGTCTGGGTATCGAAATCCATGAACTCGAGGTCCATTCGTTGTCGCCGGGGCCAGCACGAATACCGGCCACTAATATCGAATATCGAACAAGGAATGAGGAATTGCGAAGTAACCCACTTCGAAATTCGAAATTCTGTGTTCGATATTCGATATTCTCTTGTTCGATATTCTCATGACACCACGTCGTACAGCAACCGATAGAATTCCACTCGGTCGTCATCCCTCTCTACGCCGTACTCGTGGAGGAACAAGTCCTCGTAACCAGGACCGAGATTCCAGGTAACGCTCCACGTAGCCACGGCCAGGTCCCACCAGCGATCCGCAACTCCGAGTTCGCCAAGGTCTACGAACCCGCAGGCCGCGTCGGCCTCGATGAGGACGTTTGGCAGGCAGTAGTCGCCGTGACATACCACCAACCGCTCAGAGTCTGGACGCGTGCGATGGAGGTGCTCAATCGCTTCTTCGGCGGAGAGATGACCGAACTCCGGATGAAAATCCTGAGCAGGCTGGATACGACCCTCATCGAGACGGCGCCGCGCGTGAGCGAGAGCATGCTCCAGACGAAAGTCGAAGGGGCATATCTCTACCGGAGCATCGTGGAAGGTACGAAGCCCTGCGGCGAGCGTGCGAACGAGGCGTTCATGAACCGGAGCGAAGACCGGGTCCGTGGCGTCTCGGCCAGGGAGGGCACGGGTGATCAGCCAGCTGACCTGTCCGTTCGATCCCTGCTCTACCACTGGCGGTACAGGGAGGTGGTCGACCGCCCACCTCATCCGGTCCGCTTCATCCTCGATACTAGGGTACCAATCGGTCGGTGCCAGCTTCAGATAGCGTCTTTCCTCTGAGCCTTTGGACAGTCGATACGTCAAAACCTGAGGTCCGTACTGCCACACAACCTGCCAGCTCCAATCGGCGTAACTCGTCTTCAGTGCGTCCGGAGTATCGGGACTTCCCGGAAGACGATCCATTGACACTCCCCTCTACGTATCCCCTGCCCCAGCTAGGATATGGGCCGAGCAAGGCAACTGTAACGGGCGGGCGATAGCAGCGACTCCACGCTTTCGCTCGCTACGGTCCGGGACCTCAGGATGCTAGTTCGGGGCGCGCGTGCCCCGCATCGTGCCGGTCACGATCTCTTCGCCATCCGGTGTCTTGTACGTGGCCACCAGGTTTCCCACCAACGTCCCGTTAGAGAGAACGTTTGCCGTTCGGACCGACACCATCACCCCCGCTCGCAGTATGCTCTCGTACTCGGCTGTCTGCGCGATCAGGCTGTCGCCCACGATGGATACCTGCACCGGGATGTCGGGCCGACCCTCGAGGGTCATGGTCCAGTCGGATCCGTCGGCAGATCCCGTCATTGTGGACGGTACCGGGTTCTCGGTTCCTTCTAGGGTAGCCATCGCCTCCCAAGTCCCGGCGAAATCCGCGAGTGTTGGACCCGCCTGCTCAGCTGACTCCTCAGCGGGACCGCAGGCAGTGAACAGGGCGACGACCAGCAAGGCTGGAACGAAACGCATAGAGTCCTCCATGTGTGGGAAGAAGAATCGAAGCTGTAACGGTACGGTCGATACCACACAATGGCAACTTCAGGCACGCAGGTGTAGCACCTTACCAGACGGCCTAGGGCTCGTGCCTTGGTATCTGATCCAGGTCGGGCTCCACGAACCGCGCTCGCGCCTCATCAGAGAACAGTAACTCCGCTGAGTAGTGCGCCATCATGAGCTTGGTGTCCAGCATCGTGGGGTTGTTCTCGATGAAGACATCGGCCGATGGAGAAGCAGGCCGTCCTAGTCGGCCCTCGAGTTCCTCAGGTCGGTGGCATTCTTCGACGCCAGGACGATACCCGTGATGGGGCCAAACAAGAGCCCCATGAAGAACCATAGCCAGGCGCTGCGGCGAGTGCCCTGTGCCCAGTACGCACAGAAGATGCCGAAGAGAAAGTTGACGTAAGCGACTGATGCGTAATCTCGATCCATTGGAGACCTCCACCGGGAGAATATCGAACAATGGAACATCGAACATCGAACATCGAATGTCGAGTGTCGAATGTCGAATGTCGAATGTCGAATGTCGAAACAGTCTACTTCGCAATTCTCCATTCCCTGTTCAACATTCGATATTCCCTAGCGCGGCGCCCCTTCGTAGATGAGGCCACCAACTTCAGTCCCCGTTGTTACCGCCCCTTCGGCTGATTAGTCGGACGATTACAAACACCGCAACGATCAGGATCAGGAATACGAGTATTTCCGCTATTCCGAAGTTCATGGCAACGCCTCCCTCGAGTGGTACGTGCAAGATTGGCGACAGGAGAATATCAGGCGGGTGCAGGCAATCCGCCAGCACGAAGGGTCACGGATCCAACCCTTACGGAACGGGACGAAACTGTCGGCCAAGAAAGGCGTCCTTGAGGATGCGATGCAGCGATCCGGAGTTGGGACCGGTCGTCGATGCGTTGCGTGACGATCTCGACGATACACGAGCACAGTTGGCCGAGATGCAGGAACGCCTCGACTTCACAGAGCGTGTGCTTGCCGCCGGGCGTGAGTCGCAAGAGGACAGAAGTGGGTGACCGTTTGACTAAGTGAAGTAGCAGGGTTTGCCTACCCATATACAGAGCCAAGCTTGCTGTGAGCCGTCCCGTGCTACACGTTGCTTCCCTGCCTCTAGCCGGAGGAAGCAATGCGCGAAGTCGTATTTCGGGTCGTTGCTGGTGTCCTCGCAGTATTCGGGGGCGCGGGATTGATATACGGGCTCGTCACGAACACCTCAACGGGATTCCTCAGGACGATCCTTTACGGGGCGTTCGTTGTATTGCTCGGGGCATTTGCGCTAGGCGGGTACCGGTTGATTCCCGGAGGATTCAGGAAGAGACCAAGTGACTTGGGGAACGGTTAGATGGCGTTCACGTGCGCGAGAGTGTGGTGCTAACGGCAGCCCCCCTGCTCCTGGACGTACCTGGCAACCGTTCCCACCGGGGCAATCCAGAGTTCGTTAGCCGGATCCTGGGCAAAGGCGATCAGGGCTTCCAGCATCGCCAATCGAGTGGTCTGTACTCCCAGGGGCCCCATCTCATGGCCTCCTAGCACTAGCCACTGGCCGCTTTCCTGCACCTGTTCCAGCAACGGACGGATGTCCTCGAAATCTTTGCCGTCCATCTCCATGCCGGTCAGTTTCGCGAGGTCACAATAGCGCGGGTCGTTGGGTGACTCGTCCATCCAACTCCGTCCGGCGGTGAACAACTCGGCAACGAGTGGTACGTAACTCCGCGTCTCCCGGCCACGGCCAACGAACTTCTGACCGCACGGATATGCAAACACAGCCGGAGTCACACCGAGGAGTTCCTCGAGTTGCCGGTTGGCTTCGTTGATTTCGCTCCGCATTTGATCGAGCGAATAGTCTTCCAGTGCTTTGTCTCGGGACCATGCAAAGTTGCCCGAACACGGGTGATTCAGAGAGTGGTTGCCGATCTCGTGTCCCGCAGCTACTGCTTGCTTCCAACCGTCCAGCCGCTGCTCGACCGCCCGCGGCCCGACAAAGAACGTGGCCTTGACTCCATAGCGGTCCAGCAGCGCCATGCCCGCATCGATCTGGCTCACACGCGCATCGTCGAAGCTCAGACTAATGGCAGCGCGTTTGCCTTCGGGCCAGGAAAAGGACGTGGTACCCGTTTGCGCGGCAGTGCCTCTTGCGATCAGCGCCGCGCATACGAGCAGGACGGGAAGCAATCGATAGTCGCGTGCGGTCACAGTCATGACATCAGTGCTCCTCTTGCTTGGCCAGCAACACCTCGAGCTGGTACGCGTGCCGAATCGGGTGCATGACTGCGTGCTCGAGCATCGCATCGATGCAGTACGGGACACCCCACCACGATTGGTACACTCGCCTATCAGCCATCTCGGCTGTTAGTTCACGCAAGTGACGCTCCCAGGCTGCCAAAACGTCCTCCAGATACTCGTCTGCACGCGCCGCAAAGCCCTCCGGCTCCGGGTGTTCCTCCAGATTCGGGGCGACAAGCTCGAGCTTCTCACAGATCCATGTTAGGTAACGTGCCGCGCAACTCAGGACATGGGCAAGTAGTGCCTCCCTCGAAGCGTACGCCGGATCCGTAGTTGGCGGAAGCTCAACGGCTGCCGAATCCGCACGGCGCCAGGTTGCCATGAACGCGCGCAGGTGTTGCGCATGTAATGCCACCAGCGCTTGCGCACCGGCGTATTTGTACCCCTCAGCTGTCATGAAC
>JBDGZZ010000060.1:0-27791 GCA_039588335.1 Gemmatimonadota bacterium
CGGAAGTCGACATCGAGTTTATCCCGCAGCGTCTGTCTTACGTCGATCTCGGTGAGTACTCCGAATCCTTCCTTGCCAAGCTCCTCGCGTACTCTGTCTACCGTTGGTTCGTACTGCAACCCCACTTCGACGCTCAATCCGTAGTTGGTTGTTTGCTGTGCCATCGTCGCCGCTCCCGTTGGCTGTATGCGGTGTGTCACCCCGTTGAGTGGATCACACGATGATGTTTGGCCACATGAAATATATACCGGACTAACTATCTCAGACCTTGGCCTCACCATTGCCGGCCTCACGCCAAATCCGAAGTTGACCCCGAGCGTCCTGCATGCTACCATATGCGTGCCTGCCTTCTGAGGGGCATCTTTTTTTTGGGACCGAACAACCTTCGATCGCTAAATGCATTTGAGACGGCGCTTCCGCCGCCGCAGCTTTAGAGTTGTGGCTACAGGGCTTGTTGCACTTACGGCCTTAGGGCTCAGTGCGTGCAGCGGACCGTTCCCGCAGTCCACGTTGGATCCCGTGACCGGTTTCAGTGCGGAGCTGAGCGACTTGTTCGGCACGATCTTCTGGTGGGCAGTGTTCGTGTTCGTGGTTGTGGAAGCCTTGCTGGTCTATACAGTGATCCGATTCCGATCGCGGCCCGGCCAAGAGGGCGAGCCCAAACACGTTCATGGCCATACGGCGCTGGAAATCGCCTGGACACTGGCGCCCGCGGTGATCTTGGTGTTCATCGCTGTGCCCACCATACGAACGATCTTCATGGTCGACGGAACACCGGAAGCTGGTGCACTCGAGGTTGAAGTCATAGGACACCAGTGGTGGTGGGAATATCGGTATCCTGAGCTTGGCATCGTGACCGCCAACGAACTTCACTTGCCGGTCGATAGACCGGTTGCCCTCGTCATGACCTCCGCTGACGTGATCCACAGTTTTTGGGCGCCCCGGCTGGGTGGCAAGCGAGATGTGATTCAAGGACGTACGACCAGACTGGCGTTTACGCCCGACTCTGTTGGGATGTTCATGGGCCAGTGCGCCGAGTATTGTGGTGCCTCGCACGCCAACATGCGCCTCCGGGTGTATGTGGACACACCGGAAGGCTTTGACGCTTGGGTTGCGCAGGAGCTAACGCCTCCGCCACCACTCGATTCGCTGGACGGATTGGTGCGGAGGGGCGCGGAGGTATTCTCGGGGATACGCGAACCGGCTAACCACTCCTGTCTGGTGTGTCACAAGGTGGAAGGCCTCACATTCGGTGCGATCGGACCTGATCTGACCCATGTCGGCAGTCGTGCGACTATAGCAGGGGGAATCTTACCTAACACGGCCGACGGACTCCGTAGGTGGCTCAGAGATCCCCCGGGTGAGAAGCCAGGAGAATTGCTGGGTAGATCGATGCCAAAGATCGATCTGACGGACGAAGAGATCGATGCGCTCGTTGCATTCCTCCAGAGCCTGAGATAACGGGAAAACGGATGGCCACTTCAGTAGGCGAGCACGCGCCAACAGATGCCTCCGGAGGCCAGTCGGGATTCTGGAGCTGGATAACCACCACCGATCACAAGCGGATCGGGATTCTCTATGGGGTCACCGCCTTCATTTTCTTTCTGCTGGGCGGTGTTGAAGCGCTGATCATCCGGGCCCAGCTAGCCTCCCCCAACAACACGCTGGTGGATGCAGATACGTTCAACCAGTTGTTCACGATGCATGGCACGACAATGGTCTTCCTCGCGATCATGCCGTTGTCGGCTGCCTTCTTCAACTACATCGTACCGCTTCAGATCGGCGCCCGAGACGTTGCATTCCCGCGGCTAAACGCATTCAGCTATTGGGTTTTCCTGTTTGGTGGATTGTTCATCAACGCCAGCTTCCTGTTCGGGGTGGCACCCGATGGAGGCTGGTTCGGGTACGTGAATCTGACGTCCAAGACGTATTCACCAGGTTTGAACATCGATTTCTGGGTGCTGGGACTACTGGTCTTGGGAGTGGCTTCTATCGCTGCTGGAATCAACTTTATAGTAACGATCATCAACCTGCGTGCACCCGGTATGAAGCTCATGCGGATGCCCGTGTTCACGTGGATGACGTTGGTCACGCAGTTCATTGTCGTGACGGCTTTTCCGGTCATAACGATTGCTCTCGTCTTCCTCTTGTTTGACCGTTTCTTCGGTACAAACTTCTACAACGTGGCGGCCGGCGGCGACCTGTTGTTGTGGCAACACCTCTTCTGGCTGTTCGGTCACCCCGAGGTGTACATCCTGATTCTGCCTACGATGGGGATGGTATCCGAGGTCCTTCCAACATTCTCGAAGAAGCCCCTTTTCGGGTACGCTGTAGTGGTCTACTCAGGCGTGCTGATCGCTGTGATGGGTTGGGGAGTCTGGAGTCACCACATGTTTTCGGTAGGTCTGGGGCCGATTGCCGACTCCGTATTCGGAGCGACGACGATGCTCATCGCCATCCCGACGGGTGTCAAGATTTTCAACTGGATCGCTACCATGTGGGGCGGAAGGTTGGAACTCAAGACGCCGATGCTGTTTGCCATAGGTTTCATCGCGATGTTCATCCTCGGCGGTCTCTCGGGCGTCATGCATTCTTCTCCGCCGAGCGATTTACAGCAGACCGACACGTATTTCGTCGTGGCGCACATCCACTACGTCTTGGTCGGCGGAGCCATCATGGGGATATTCGCCGCCATTTACTACTGGTGGCCGAAGGTATACGGCAGGATTCTGCACGACGGCATGGGCAAGGCGCACTGGTTCTTCATGATGCTCGGCATGAACCTGGCGTTTTTCCCGATGCACTTCATCGGGCTTCTGGGAATGCCACGCCGGATCTACACGTATGACACGGCGCTCGGTGTTGATACGATGAATCTGGTAGCGACTGTCGGAGCCTTCATTCTCGGTGCGTCGTTCTTGATCTTCATCTACAATGTGTTCTGGACACGGAAGAAGGGCCAACCGGCCGGTAAGAACCCCTGGAACGGTGCAACGCTGGAATGGGCGATGTCTTCGCCACCGCCCGTGTACAATTTCTCTGTCATCCCGCAGATAAACAGTAGGCTGCCACTGTGGACAGAAAACGGTGTGAACGAGATTCCGGACGTTCCGCCAGAGCCGATACACGTTCCTGGCGGAACAGTGTGGCCGATACTCACGGCGTCCGGGATCCTGCTGCTGGCATCGGGTGCGATCATGCACAACCTCTGGGTAGTGTTGGCTGCCGCCGGATTCACAGTGTTCTGCATCTATCGCTGGTCATTCGAGCCCTTTGAGGTCTGACATGACGCACGCTGCAGCACACCATACCAGCACCGACCTCGACAGCCGCAAGATCGCTTTTTGGCTGTTCATCGGTTCCGAATGCCTGTTGTTCGGTACCCTGATCGCGACGTATCTGGTCTATGAGGGTCGCAGCGTCGCGGGCCCGACTACCCACGAGATCCTGAACATCCCGATTACGTCGCTCAGCACCTTCGACCTGCTGATGTCCAGTCTCGCCATGGTGCTGGCACTGGCGGCGGTTACTCGGGGTGACAAAGTCTGGACGCGTGTCTGGTTGGCCACGACGGCAGGGTTGGGAATGGTGTTTCTGGGGTTCCAGGCATACGAGTTCACGACTTTCGTGCACGAAGGCCTGACGCTCCAAGTGAACCTATTTGGATCCACATTCTTCACGCTGACCGGCTTTCACGGCGGTCACGTGCTGGTCGGGGTCATCTGGTTGCTGACCCTACTGGTGCGGTCCTTCCAGGGCAAGTTGGGGCCGGACAAGGCAATGAACGTGGAGGTTGCCGGCCTGTACTGGCACTTCGTAGACGTAGTCTGGATCGTGATCTTTACGGTCGTTTACTTGATTCAAACGTCTGTGAGGTGAACACATGAGCGAAGCCGAGCAGATGACGGAGCAGCAAGCTCACCCGACCACGGGGACATACGTCGCCGTGGCCGCGGTCTTGACGGTCATAACTTTGGTCGAGGTCGGTGTCTTCTACGTACCAGCGTTCCAGGGGGTCTTGGCCCCACTGCTTTTGGTGCTCTCGGCCACGAAGTTTGCGCTTGTCGTCATGTTCTACATGCACCTCAAGAAAGACAATCCGCTCTTTACGGCCATATTCACCCTGCCGTTGTTGATCGCGTTGGCTGTTATCGTTGCGCTCTTGTTCCTGTTCGGGGTATTCGCTTTAGGGTAATCGCGTAGCTTGCAGGAGCGATCGCGCGGCCTCCTCCTCCAAGACAGTTTCTATTCACTAAAACGAAAAACGCGCCGGCGCACGAAGGCACCGACGCGTTGGTTCGGAACGGCGGAGTACGTTTGAAGCCTATCGATCTCCGTCTGCTGTTTTTACGAACACCAAACTCGATCCCTGGCCCTGAGCCGTCATCTGTACTATACGAAGAGCCACGACCTCTCCGGCAGGAACCGCAGCGAGAGCCTCATCCAGGTCCTGCTTGGTGTGCACGCGGCGGTCGTCAACGTTCGTGATGATGGCGAGATATCCACTTCTGGGCGATGATGCTGTAAGCTTGCCCCGCGCGGGCCCTTCGCGATCTACCTCCATGATCACGAGGCCAAACTCTACGTTGCCGCCGCCGATGCCCATTCGATTCGCCAAGGCACGATCGAACTCCTCGATGGCGATTCCCAAACGGGGCTCGAACGAGCCGGTGTACTCGACTTCTTCGGGCGTCCTGCGAGCGACCGTGGTCTCCGTTTCGGTGTTGGCCTCGATGAGCCGTACGCTGTACGTGCGGCTCTCACCGCCGCGCCGCATGACCGTTACGTCTATGGTCTCTCCCGGTGATTTGAAACCGACTGTCTGCTGTAGCTGAGAAATGTACTGAACTTCCTCTCCGTCGACGTCGACGATGACGTCGCGTTCCTGTAGGCCAGCCTCCTGTGCCGGGCTGTTGTCGCCCGAAAAGCCGGTGATCACGACACCCCTTATTTCATCGAGGCCTACGTACTGAGCTGACTCTTGATCGACGTTCAGTATCGTGACGCCGAGTGCCGCGCGCCGCACACGTCCCTCACTGATGAGCTGTTCGGCTACGTGGCGCGCCAGGTTGCTCGGAATCGCAAAGCCGTATCCGGCGTTCAAACCGGTCCGACTCGCTATGGCCGAGTTGATGCCGATGACTTCGCCCCGGACGTTGACCAACGGTCCGCCGGAGTTGCGGCGATTGATTGCAGCGTCGGTCTGGATGAAGTCTTGAATGCTCCAGTTCCCGACGTTCGAGAGGCCTTGGAGCAGCCGGCCGCGAGCGCTCACGATCCCGGCAGTCACCGTAAACGAAAAAGCCTCAGCCAATGGCGTCCCGATGGCCAGTACCCACTGGCCGACCGCAACATCGTCGGAGTTTCCCAATTGAACGAAGGGGAGGTCTTCGGCCTCGATCTTGATGACCGCCACATCCGTGTTGGCGTCGCGCCCTACGATCTCCGCCTCGAACTGTCGGTCGTCGAACAGATTGACATCCACTCGGCTGGCATTCTCGACCACGTGGTTGTTGGTGAGAATGTAGCCGTCATCCGAGATCAAGAACCCGCTTCCACCACCTGTCTGCGGCTGTGGATCTTGCTGGAACGGCAAGAACGGTGACGGTTGCTGCTCGCGAGACCGCTCCTGACTAATCTCGATCTCGATGAACACAACTGCCGGGCGCACTGCTTCCGCGACGGCAGTAAAAGCGTTGCCCAGTTCGGCTAGTGGACGCGCCGCCGGAATCGTGGCCTCTTGCAGCGGTTGTTCTCGCAGGAACTCTGCGGATCTAACCGGTTGAGCCTCCGAACTCTTGGGAGGACCGACTATCGAGGTGAAGCCGATGCCCAGGATTGCGGCGAGGCCTACCAGGGCGGCAAGCTTGATCCAGTCGCGGTTACGTCTCATCTGTAATTCACTCCGACTTCACTAGGTTCCATACTATATACTAGGTGCTCCTAGCACTTACCATATGTTTCTAACCCATGGAGGGGCCGGGGTTTCCCCCGAGCCCCTACGTGCTGCTCCCGCTGGGTCTGCCGCAAGTCTACTTGGAGTCGTCCACTATCTCGTAATCTGCTTCGACAACTTCCTCTTCCTTGCCGCTCTCCGCCTCGGCACCGGTCTCTGAGCCTTCCGTGCTCTCAGCTGATTGCGCCTGGGCTTCTTGATACAGCGATGCTCCTGCCGCCGAGAACGCCTGGCTCAGCTCCTCCAAAGCCTGCTTGATTTCGTCAGCTGCACCCGAGCGAAGTGCCTTCTTGGCAGACTCGACAGCCTCGTCTAGCCGTTTCTTGTGGGACTCGTCGAGCCGATCAGCCCACTCCTTGCTGTCCTTCTCGACGTCGAACACCAGCTTGTCGAGCCGGTTGCGCTGCTCTACCTCTTCACGCTTGCTCTTGTCCTCGGCCGCGTGCTCTTCGGCATCCTGCACCATCTTGTCGATCTCGGAGTCCGACAATCCACTCGATGCCTCGATGCGGATCTTCTGCTCCTTGCCGGTCGCTTTGTCCTTGGCTGAAACGTGCAGGATGCCGTTGGCATCGATGTCGAACGTCACCTCGATCTGCGGCATGCCGCGCGGCGCCGGCGGGATTCCGGTGAGTTGGAACCGCCCAATCGTGCGGTTGGCTACGGCCATTTCGCGCTCGCCCTGGAGCACGTGTATCTCGACCGTGGTTTGATTGTCTTCTGCCGTCGAGAAGATCTCGGCCTTCTTGGTCGGGATGGTGGTGTTCCGATGGATCAATACGGTCGTGACCCCACCCAGCGTTTCGATACCGAGCGATAGTGGCGTCACGTCGAGAAGGAGAACGTCCTTGACTTCACCCGCGAGCACGCCGCCCTGAATTGCTGCGCCGATGGCTACTACCTCGTCGGGATTGACCCCGCGATTGGGATCCTTGCCGAAGAACTCCTTCACGATCTCCTGGACTTTGGGAATCCGCGTAGATCCACCGACCAGAATGACCTCGTCGATATCCGAAGGCTTCATGTTCGCATCGGCCAAAGCCTTCTCCATCGGCGACACGACCCGCTGTATTAGATCATCGACGAGTTGCTCGAACTTGGCCCTCGTCAGCGTGTAGTTCATGTGTTTCGGACCAGATTGGTCGGCCGTGACGAACGGCAGATTGATTTCCGTCTGAGCCACGGTGGACAGCTCCATCTTGGCCTTTTCGGCGGCCTCCTTGAGTCGCTGCACCGCCATCGCATCCTTCGAGAGATCGATTCCTTGGTCCTTCTTGAACTCAGCCTCGAGCCACTCGATGATGCGCTGGTCGAAGTCGTCGCCACCGAGGTGTGTATCACCGTTGGTTGATTTGACCTCGAACACGCCCTCTGCCAATTCCAAAACGGAGATGTCGTAGGTACCACCGCCCAAATCGAAAACGGCAACCTTCTCTTCTTCCTTCTTCTCCATCCCGTATGCCAGTGACGCTGCCGTAGGCTCATTGATGATTCGCAGTACCTCGAGACCAGCGATCTTGCCGGCATCCTTCGTGGCCTGCCGCTGAGCGTCGTTGAAGTACGCCGGGACCGTGACGACAGCCTTCTCCACAGAGTGACCCAAGAAATCCTCGGCGGTCTGGCGCATCTTCTGGAGCACCATTGCCGATATCTCAGGTGGCGTGTACGTCTTTCCCTGAATGTCTACCGAGGCCAGGTTGTTCTGGCCCACGGTTACCTTGTAAGGCACCAGCCCGGTCTCGTGGGTGACCTCATCCATGCGCCGGCCCATGAAACGCTTGATAGAAAACACCGTGTTCACCGGGTTGGTCACGGCCTGCCGTTTGGCTACCTGTCCTACCAGCCGGTCCCCGTCCTTTGTGAACGCCACCACCGACGGCGTCGTCCGACCGCCTTCGCTGTTGGGGATCACGACCGGGTCACCACCTTCCATGACCGCTACCACCGAATTGGTGGTCCCCAGGTCGATTCCTATGACTTTCTCCGCCATTACCGATCTCCTAGCCTAAAGAACCTAGATGCGTGTCCGAACCGGATAGTCGCGGGAGCAAGCTGCATACCATATAAACCTGTCAAATTGGCAGCCTCGCGGGCCTCTACGACTATCACCTCAGGTGCCCTATTGCAATGATTGACTTGGACTTAGCTGCTAAGTAGCTTAGCCGCTCCATGTTTCCCTACAAGGATGACAACCCGACCGTCCTGACCCCGTATGTGACGATCGCAATCGTGGTGGTGACGAGTCTGATTTGGGTATTCGTCCAGCACGCCGGCCTTGAGCCGGGTCTGTCTCGGTCGGTCTGCAACTTCGGGGCAATTCCTGCCCGCCTGTTCGGCTTGCCGGTTGAGCCGATCCAGACGTCGCAAGGGCCTGTTCTGCTCTGTCGTGAAGCGCCGGGAAGCGCATGGTACACCCTGATCACGTCGGTCTTTCTTCACGGCGGGTGGTTTCACCTGATCGGCAACATGCTGTTTCTCTGGGTCTTCGGAAACAACGTGGAAGACTCGATGGGGTGGGGCCGGTTCGTGGTCTTCTATCTGCTATGTGGGGTATTGGCCGCGCTGGCCCAGATTCTAATGCAGCGAGGCTCTCCTGTGCCGATGGTCGGTGCATCAGGTGCCATTAGCGGTGTGATGGGCGCCTACCTGATCCTATACCCTCGGGTGCGAGTGCACGTGTTCGTCTTCCTCGGGATCTTCATCACGAGGGTCACTGTCCCGGCGTACGTAATGCTGATCTATTGGGCGTTTCTCCAGGTTGTGGGCAGCTTGCCAACGCTGGCCGGCAGCGGCTTCGGCGGTGGTGTGGCCTTCTTGGCTCACCTGGGCGGGTTCGTTGCAGGGCTTGTCCTGATCAAGTTGTTTGCCAAGCCCGAGCTAATCGCGGAGCACCGTGCCCGAACCACAGTGCAGTTCCGACAACGCCCGTGGTAGGTGTCGCATGAAACTCGCAGACTACATCGACCACACGCTCCTCAGGCCGGAAGCAACCAGGAAAGACATAGAGCACCTTTGTGCCGAAGCCAAAGAGTTCGGTTTCTACGCGGTGTGCGTGTACGGAAGTTGGATCTCTGACTGCATCAGGCTTTTGCGGGATTCAGAGACGAAGCTGGTGAGCGTTGCGGGTTTCCCCTCGGGGGCGGGCACTCCGAACGCCAAGACCGGCGAGACTAGAGAACTGGTCGACCTGGGTGCTGATGAGATCGACGTGGTTGCGCCGATCGGCCAGATCCTCATGGGCGACTGGAGTTACGTGCGCGACGACATCGCTGCGGTGGTGCAGGCGGCGGGTGGGCGAACGGTGAAGGTAATCCTCGAGACTGCGGCGCTCACGCCGGACCAGATTGTCGAGGCCTCGTCAGTGGCGGTCGCAAGCGGTGCTCAATTCGTAAAGACGTCAACTGGAATGCATCCGGCGGGAGGTGCGACGCTTGGAGCAGTGTCACTCATGCGGCGAGCTGTGGGGGCGCAGGTCGGGGTCAAGGCGGCCGGTGGGATAAGAGATCGTGAGACGGCGCTACGCATGATTGCTGCCGGCGCCAGTCGGATCGGGACTTCCGCTGCGGTAAGCTTCATGGATTCAATAAACGAGCAGGACGACCTCCGTCGGGTGAATTAGCGGACCTGGAGATATGGGGATGCGAGGCCCTGAAAGCCTGGGCTTCCGTGAGGTTCTGTTTTGAGAGTGCGGTAGATGCCGATCCCGGAACACCGATCGTGACTCTACTCCAGGACTCAAGTCACTGCTAGCGCAGTTACACATATGAGGACGAAATGCATCGAGTACTTCTCAACGAACTCGCACTGGCTGTCACCATGGGGATGGCAATGCTGGTATGTACACAGCCGATATCGGCTCAAGATCTGCAATTCAAGACGAACGCGCTCGAGATCAAGTTCGGCGGGCGCGTGCACATGCAGTTCAACACTTCATCTGTTTCCGATGTCCGATCTTCTGAGTTCCTGCTGCGCCGGGCCAGGGTAACTGCGGACGTAAAGATCAACGACTTTGTGTCGGGCCGGATTCAGCCGGAGTACGCCATTACATCGGTGCGTGTGCGCGACGCGTGGGCGAGACTCACCTTCAGCCCTGTCCTCCGGCTGACTTTTGGCCAGTTCAAGCGGCCGTTCGACGTCTTTGCCCTGACCAGCAGCACGCAGATCTTGACGATTGAACGGACCGGCCTTGTGCGCGGAGTACCCACTTGTGGTGGGGTCGAGTTCTGTAGCTACAGCGGGCTCTCGGCGCTGTTGCTGCTCTCCGATCGCGACGCAGGCGCGTTGGTGGACGGTAAGGTGGGTCGTTGGGACTTTGGCTTCTCGGTGACCAACGGAACCAGCCAATTCATCAAGGAAGAGAATGGTACGAAGTCGTACGCCGGTAGGGTCGGATTCCTAGCAGTCGAGGACGTGAAGGTCGGCGTCAATGCCACTTACAAGGACTACGTAAACGAAGTCAGTAGGACTGATGAGTTTGCTGCCGTGTACGCCCTCGATCTTGACATCGGGAACTTCGATGGTGGTTTCCACCTCCAGGCCGGAATAATGGGTGGGCAGAACTGGAGGAATCTCGATGCGGCGGGCGAAGCAAGCGTCTTCGCCACGACTCAGGCGATACTCGCCTACAAGGCTTCAGTCACGCTTCCTCACGTATCAGCGATTGAGCCGCTTGCCAGAGTGAGCTGGGCCGACCCGGACACGGATAACGCTTCCGATGGTGCCTGGCTGTTTACTCCAGGCGTGCAGTTCTTCTTCGTGGGCAGGAACAAGATTTCCGCCAACGTCGATATCTATGCGCCCGATGCGGGTGACACGGAGTGGTCGCTCAAGATTCAATCCTACCTGTACTTCTGATCCAGACAATACGTCTTCGCATTGCGTACCTCACCTGAGTTTCCCAGATTGCGGTTCACTATGATTCCCTTTCGTAGCCTCCTGGTAGTCACGTTGTCCGTCCTGCCGAGTATGGGCGCAACCGCCCAGGACACGGCGCATGTAGTTGTAGTGGCCACAACCGACGTGCACGGTCGGGCATACCACTGGGATTACCTCAACGATCGGGAGGCTCCCTGGGGACTAACTAGGGCAGCGACCGTGGTAGACTCGCTACGTGGGGAATACCCCGGTCAAGTCATTGTCGTGGACGCCGGAGATCTCATTCAAGGGAGTCCTTTCGCTACGTTCTTCGGAACGGAACGCGAATCGGATCCCCATCCGGTCATTGACGCTCTGAACGCCGTCGGTTACGACGTCACCACGCCCGGCAATCACGACTTCGATTTCGGTTTGCCCGTGCTGGGCCGAGCCATATCTGGGGCCGCGTTTCCAGTGGTGTCGGGAAACGTATACCGTATGCCCCGCGACACTCTGGCCTTCCAGCCTTACGTGATGCTCCAAAGAAGTGGGGTGCGTATAGGTGTGACCGGCTTCACCACGCCTGGTGTCATGGTGTGGGACCGCGAACAACTGGGTGAACGAGTAGTGGTGCGTCGGATTCTTCCTGAAGCCAACCGTACCTTGAGGTTGCTCGACGCCGCCGGAGCGGAAGTCAAGATAGTGGTCGCGCACACCGGCATGGATGGCCGGTCGTCATATGACACGACGAGAGTCGGCGCCGAGAACGTTGCCGCGCGGTTGGCCAGCCTACCGGTGAAGCCGGACCTGGTCATCGTTGGTCACTCGCATCGAGCATTCGCGGATTCGGTCATCGACGGCGTGCACTTTGTCCAGCCGCGTTCGTGGGGGCAGTCTCTGGCGGTCGTGCATGTGTGGCTTACAAAGGACCCCGCAACGGGCCAGGGCACTAGTGTGGCGCGGATTCACAGCGAGCAGATATCACTGGCAGGTGTACAGCCCCATTCCGTTGTGGCTCAGCGACTGATCCGCGCACACCAATCAGTTCGGCTCTGGGCTGCCACTCCTCTGGCCCAGGTGGAGGGCAATTGGAGTGCGCACTATGCTCGAGCAACTGACACTCCCGTCATCGATTTCGTAAATGAGGTGCAGCGCTCAGTCACCGGTGCCCAGCTGTCGGGAACGGCTGCATTCGATTTGGATGTCAACTTGGGTCCGGATCTCAGGCACCGAGATCTGGCTATGCTTTACCCGTACGAGAACACCCTGAAAGTGGTTCGGATAGACGGCGCCACATTGAAGGATTATCTGGAACACTCGGCACGGTACTTTCGAACCTACCCGTCTGACGGGACCTTGATCGAGGCCGATATACCAGGCCACGCCTTCGACATCGTGAGCGGAGTGAACTACGTATTGGACCTCACGCAGCCACCTGGCTCGCGCGTTCGACAACTGGCCTGGGAAGGGCGGCTAGTCCAGCCTACAGACACGTTCACTCTCGCGCTCAATAGCTATCGGCAATCGGGCGGCGGTGGATACACGATGCTCGCCACACTACCCGTCGTGTACGAGGGAGGCAAGAGCGTGCTCGATCTGCTAACCGAATGGGCCAGGGAAGCTGGGGTGTTGCGCGCTGACGAATACTTCGAGCCGTCTTGGACCCTGGCTCCCTCGGCAGCCGTGACTGCGGTCCAGCGAGAATACGGCCCACCTCCGGCTGTGGTTGGCGCCGATCGAGTGGCGTTGAGCGACTCCGGAGTGACGGTATTCACTGTGCCCGACACTGCGCGCGTCGCTACTCCGCCAAGGCCGCCGCCAACCGTCGCGCAGCTCAAGTATCCGGCTGAACGCAACGAAGGTGAGAACCCCCTCGGAAGGCTGATTGCGGACGGTTTCAAGAATGCAGCGAGGACGCAGTTTGCTCTCGTGCTCAACGCGGCGATCGGTGGCGATCTCCCAGCGGGCTCTGTAACCATGAACGATCTGCAAGTCGTGCTGTCCGGCAACGATTCCCTCGTGCGACTTCAAGTCTCCGGAGACGAGTTGTACGAGGCACTGGAACACGTTGTGTCGGAATCGGTCCCGATCGCGCATGTCGCGGGACTGGAGGTGTGGTACGATCCGACTCGCGACGTAGGTGATCGAATCCGGCGTGTTCGGTTTCCCGACGGTGAGAGCGTCGGACGCAATCGCGCCTACTCGTTGGCCGTAACAGCTTCAGTCGCAGGCGGTGATTTTGGATTCGGCGTGCCCGCATCAGTTCCTGCCCAGGCTACTGGCATGACCGACTTAGATGCTCTTGTCGCCTACCTACCTCGATTGAGGCAGCCGGTCGATTTACCGCGAGAAGCTCGCATTCATTCTACGAGGTGACGGTCGCTCTTCGCGTCTTCGTCGACGAACGTCCCGTGGAGGTGCCTCCCGGCTGTACAGTTCTCGCGGCGGTGGCAGCGTTCTCGACCGAAGTCACCGACGCCATTCGCGATGGGACGGCTTACGTCACTGACGGCGTCGGTCGTTCCACTGATCTCTCCAAGCAGGTATCGCAAGGAGAAATCCTCCGAGTCGTGAGGACGGTTGAGCGTTGATGCCCCTCCCGGCGCTGATACTCTGCCAGGCTGCAGCCCAACAATTATCTGCCGTACAGGATGAACCGGGTACACCCTTTCCTGAGCGGCCACGAGCCTAGCCGGTATGATCCTTTGATGACATCACGTCGCGGGGCACAAAGGGTGTCGGCCTGATGAGCGAGGAGTCACTCCTGGGTTCGGCAACAGACTTCCTGAGAAAACGCACCAGCAACTTCGCACCGCGAGTTGCCATGGTTCTGGGATCGGGACTTGGGGCTATTGCAGATTCGGTTTCCGTGGAGGACGTGATCGCGTTTGCGGAAATCCCGGGCTTTCCAGGCGCAACCGTGATGGGGCACAGCGGGAACCTGGTCGTTGGCAGTCTGGAGGAAGTGCCGGTCATCCTCCAGAGTGGCCGCTTCCATCTCTACGAAGGATTCGATCCGGCAACCGTGGTGCTGCCAACGCGTCTCTTCGCCGAGCTTGGCGTGGAGGCGGTGATAGTCACGAATGCCGCGGGTGGTCTCAATCCTGTGTTTCGGCCGCCAACGCTGATGCTGATTGCCGACCACATCAACTACATGTGGCGAAATCCACTCATCGGCCCGGTGATGGGGGGCGAACACCGCTGGCCCGACCTCTACTTTCTGTACGATCAGGATTTGAGGGCCTGTGCCAGGCGCGTCGCCTTGGAGCATGGTGTCGCTCTCCAGGAGGGTGTCTACGCCGGAGTGCTTGGACCCAATTATGAGACCCCCGCGGAGATACGGATGCTCCGACGGCTGGGGGCCGATGCCGTAGGAATGTCCACCGTGCCCGAAGTGATAGCCGCCAGGGCTCGCGGACTGAGAGTCCTCGGAATCTCCAGTATCACGAACGCGGGGGCCGGCCTGCGGGTGGCAACCCTGTCGCACTCCGAAGTGCTTGTCGCGGGTGCCACGCTGGCCGCTGAGTTGGAGATTCTGATACGTGGTGTGCTGCGGCATTTGGCTGGGTAGGGGGGCCTTACCCTGGCCGGCCTGCCGACTCTCCTTTCCTCAACGCAACCATTCTGAAACATCATGTGTCCATGCATATGAATAGAGGAACAGGTCACCAACCCCGGGGAGTTGGGTGGACGAAGCAAGACTGATCGCGCTAGTTCGCGGCGGCGATGAAGCGGCGGAACGGCAACTGTACGAAACGTACGTAGACAACACGTACCGGCTTGCCTACCACCTGACTGGGGATGACGATCTTGCCCAAGAGTTCACGCAGGAGACGTTCATCAGGGCGTTCGATCGGATAGACCAGTTCCGCGGAGACGCGGCCTTCGGTACCTGGCTGAGATCCATAGCTACGTCGGTGATCTACAACGGCTTACGGAAGGTGAAGCGGTTCCGCCAGAGGGAGTTCGATTTGGACGAAGCCGGTGGGGCTGGGGCGAGTGATCGGACGGCTGAGCCGGACCTGAAGGAGAAGCTATCACGAGCCATCGAGAACCTTCCGGTCAAATACAGGACGGTGTTCGTGATGCACGATGTAGAGGGTTACACGCATGAAGAAATCAGCACAGCGCTGGGAACGCAGGTCGGAACCTCCAAGGCCCAGCTATCTCGGGCCAGGGCCAAGCTGCGCGATGCGCTGTCGGAGTTCGCAGGAGAGTGGGCGTCATGACTGAGAAACAGTTCGAGGAGTTCCTCAAGGATGCGATCAAGGATTACAACAATCCTCCAGAGACGCCGAAGGATGCGATGTGGGCTCGGATCGAAGAAGTCCGCCGGGTTCGCAGAGAGGCACCGAAGGTGGTCATCCTCAAATCACAGTGGCTCCGATGGGGTGTTGGGGTCGCTGCGGCTCTGGCCCTCGGAATCGGCATCGGGATGAACCTGGACCAAGCTCGCCAGGCCGCCGACGCACCCGAGGTGATTGCCACCGAGGGTCAGTCAGTTCAGGCCGTCGACCAGCCGGACGTGCAGCTGCTGGCGGCTATGGGTCATCTGAACCGGGCGGAGGCTTTCCTCACGATGTTCCAGGCTGATGTCCGCTCTGGAAGGTCCGACTACCAGAGCGCCAACCCCGCTCGGGAACTGCTCACCATGACGAGGCTACTGCAGGGGTCGGCGGCAGCGCAGGAAACGCAGCTCCGAGAGCTACTGGACGATTTGGAACTGGTGCTGATGCAGATAGCCCAACTGAGGTCCGAGGTGAATGGGCAGGAGACCGATCTGGTGACACAAGCAATGGATGAGCGAAGCGTTTTACTAAGGCTTCGGGCAGCGGCGGAGATCGGGCCGGTGCTCAGGGGTGTACAAGGAGCACTCTAATGAAAAGGAATATGATGAAGGCCGTGACGGTAATCTCGATCGCAGCTGCGTTTCTGGCGCTGGGCCAGTCGATTGCTGCAGCGCAGGTGGGGCCTGGGCCGAACGACGTGGTCCCATCGGCTTGGGCACACCAGGATCCGGCCGATGCTCTCTATCGCGAGGCACGACAGGAGTTGAACTCCGGTAGGTATGACAGTGCCGCGGAGCTGTTCGACCGCATCCGGACCCAGTACAGCGATTCGGAGTATACGCCGGATTCGTACTACTGGGAGGCCTTTGCGCGGTACCGCACGGGTGACACGGACGAACTCGAGACGGCCCTCGACTTGTTGCGTCGACAGGCGCGCCGCTATCCCGGTGCCGCGACACGAGAAGATGCGCGTTCCCTAGCGGTGCTGGTCGAAGGGAAGCTAGCTGAGCGGGGTAATGCCAATGCCGCTCAAAACATTACGGAGCGGGCGCAGGGACAGGGCTGCCCCGAGGAAGAGGACGATGTCCGCGTGATGGCGCTCAATGCGCTACTCAACATGGATTCGGAGCGCGCGGTACCGATTCTCGAACAGGTCTTGGCCAGGCGCGACGCGTGCTCGGTGGAGCTGAGACGGAAGGCCGTCTGGCTCATATCCCAAAAACACTCAGATCAGTCGACGGACGTGCTGCTGGATGTGGCGCGGAACGATCCCGACGTGGAAGTACGCAGCCAGGCAGTCTTCTGGTTGTCTCAGGTGCACAGCGAAGAAGCAGTCATCGCTCTCGATTCGATACTCTTGGAGTCGAACGATCGGGAGATTCAGGAAAAGGCGATCTTTGCCCTTTCGCAACACAATAGCGAACGTGCGGCGGCAGCACTGCGTAGCTATGCGCGACGCAGTGATGTTCCGGAAGACCTGCGCGACAACGCGATTTTCTGGATTGGCCAGAGTCACTCCGCGGAGAGTCAGCAATTCCTGCGAGATCTCTACCATGAAGTCCAATCGGAGCAACTGAAGGACAAGATCATTTTCTCGATTTCGCAGCAGCATGGTGAAGAAGCCGGTCGTTGGTTGCTAGACCGAGCTCTTGACCCGAACGAGACGACGAAGCTCAGGAAGCAGGCGCTCTTCTGGGCCGGTCAGCAGGGACAAGTCCCGGTGGACCGCTTGGGTGAACTGTACCGCAGCATGGATGACCGTGAGATGCAGGAGCAGGTGATCTTCGTCCTGTCGCAACGTCACGAGACCGAAGCCGTGGACGCCCTCATGAACATCGCACGCAATGAGGAAGACAGGGAACTGCGCAAGAAAGCCATTTTCTGGCTCGGCCAGTCAAAGGACCCTCGGGTCCCTGAGTTCCTACTCGAGATCATCAATCGAGAGATACCGTAGAGGTCTACCGAAAGACGAATGCGAATCATGAAAAAGACAACGATGCGCTTATTCCCGGTGCTTGCCGTGGTCGCAGGGGTGACGTTCACGGTGGCGAAGAAAGTCGAGAGTCACCGGGCCAAGGCGCCAGAGCGCCACGAACATGCGCTGAGCATCCAGGTTGGTGAATCGAGTTGCGGTGACAGCGAGATGCCGATAGCAGCTCTCAATGCTGTGCTGCAAATGGACGCCGGGCAGGCCATGCCGATCTTGCACGAAGTGCTCGATCGACAGGACGCGTGTTCGTCGGAATTGCGACAGAAGGCTGTGTTCTTGGTGTCCCAGCAGAATTCGAACGAGACGGAAGACATCCTGCTGCGCGTGGCCCGAAAGGACAGGGACATGGAAGTCAGGAGACAGGCAGTGTTCTGGCTTTCCCAGGTGCCGGGTGATGAAGCGGTCGCTGGACTCGAGTCCATCCTGATGCAGTCCACCGAGCAGGAACTTCAGGAGCGGGCGATCTTTGCCCTCTCACAACACGCCAGCGACCGCGCTCCCGCGATCTTGAGAGCCTACGCGCAACAGACCGGAGAACCCGATGAGTTGCGTGAGAAAGCGATATTCTGGCTCGGTAGTGAAGGGTCTGCTGAAGACCAGGTATTCCTCATGGAACTGTATACCGATCTCGCGAGCGAACAGCTCAAGGAGAAGATCTTGTTCTCGGCCTCGCAACGATCAAGCGAGGACAGCCGCATTTGGCTGATCGATGTCGCTCGCAATGAAGCCGAGTCGGTCGAGATGCGCAAAAAGGCCGTTTTCTGGCTGTCGCAGCAACACGGGTTTCAGGCTGACGATCTCAAAGGGCTTTACCGGAGCTCGTCGGAACTCGAGCTGCGAGAACAAGTGCTGTTTGCGCTGTCGCAACGTCACGAGCCTGAAGCAGTGACCGAGTTGATCGAGATAGCCCGCAATGAGACCAACTCTGATTTGCGTGAGAGGGCGATGTTCTGGCTGGGCCAATCGGGCGATCCTCGGGCAGCTGAGTTCCTTTCGGAGGTGATCGGGAGATGAGAAACCGGTCAGGTAATTGGGTCGGCGTGACGGCGGCGGTCTTCTTCGCCGCCACAGTCCCGCTCGCGTCCCGAGCGCAGGGACAATCCATTGCGGACCAAGTCTCGGATGTGCGGGACGGCCAGGTCCGCATGAGTTTCACCGCCCGCGCCGGTGTCTGCGGCAACGGGCGGAACATCAGCACTCGCCCGGTCCGGTCCGGGTCGCGATAGACGTGAGCGACCGGGAGATCGTGGGTATCGATACCTATGTAGGTGGGAGATGGCGTGGCCGGGACAGGGTAACCGACCTCGGCATGGTGGCGGCCCCGGACGCCGCGGATTACCTGCTCACGCTTGGCAAATCGCTGTCCGGAAAGGCAGGTCGGGAAGCGCTGTTTCCGGCCACGTTGGCAGATAGCGCCGTCGTTTGGCCTGTGTTGCTGGAGATCAGCAAAGACAGGAACCGGCCTCGGGAAACCCGCAAGAACGCCATCTTCTGGTTGGGTCAGGCTGCGGGAGATGCCGCCACCGAGGGGCTCGGAGAGATCGTCTACGACACCTCGGGTGACGGTGAGGTGAGAGAGAGCGCCATCTTCGCACTGTCGCAGCTGTCCGGTGAAGCCGGTGTTCCGATTCTGATAGATATCGTGAGGACTCATCCGGATCCGAGCCTCAAGAAGAAGGCAATCTTCTGGCTGGGCCAAAGCGACGATCCCAGGGTTGTTGCTCTGTTCGAAGAACTGCTGGTGAAGCCCTGAGAAGGGACGGTAAGAGGCGGTAAGGGGCGGGAAGAGACGGTAAGAAACCAAGGGCGGTCGCGTTGGTGGCCGCCTTTGTTGCGTTGGGCGAGCGCGTGCGGGCTACCGCCATACCGTGCTTCGGCCCTACTTTTCGCGCATGACCAGACAAACAGTGATTCTCCGGTTCGCCAGCCTGATGATTCTGGCCACCGCCGCGTGGGGCTGCGCCGTGAACCCGGCCACCGGCCGGAGTCAGCTGATGCTAGTGAGTGAGAGCCAGGAGATCGCCATGGGGCAGCAGGCTGATCCAGGTATCTCGGCCATGTTCGGGATCTACGACGACGCTGGCCTGCAGCAATACGTCAAACGGCTCGGCGACTCTCTCGCCGCAACCTCGGAACGCCCGAACCTGCCATGGACATTTCGCGTGGTCGATGACCCGATCGTGAACGCGTTCGCGCTTCCCGGAGGGTTCATCTATGTGTCGCGAGGAATCTTGGCCCATTTCAATTCCGAGGCGCAGCTGGTTTCGGTACTCGGCCACGAGATCGGCCACGTGACGGCGAGACACTCGGCCAGTCAGATGTCCGAACAACAACTGGCGCAGATTGGCTTAGTAGCGGGTGCCGTCATCGTGCCTGACGTGGCCTCGAGATACGGAGGGATCGCGCAGCAGGCATTGGGCTTGTTGTTCCTCAAGTTCAGTCGTGATGATGAGCGCCAAGCCGACATGCTGGGCTTCAGGTACCTGACCCGGGTGGGCTACGATCCACATGAGATGCCCGGTGTTTTTGCGATGCTGGGGAGGATCACAGAGGCCGGCGGCGGGCGTGGCGTACCGTTGTGGCTGTCGACACACCCCGATCCCGGAGATCGAGAGCAGCGGATCAACGCTCTGATCGTCGAGAGTGGACAGGATTTCTCAGGCAGCATCGTAAGGCAACGGGAGTACCTGCAACGGTTGGACGGGTTGGTTTACGGACCGAATCCGCGGGAGGGTTTTTTCAGGGGACAGCGGTTTCTTCATCCGGATTTGCGCTTCGAGATCACGTTCCCGGACGGTTGGCTGACCGTTAACCAGAAGCAGGCGGTCTTGGCGCAGAGCCCGAACGAGGACGCAATCTTCCAACTCACGGTGGTGGACGCTTCCGGTCCGCAGGATGCGCTGAGCGAGTTCCTGGCGCAAGAAGGAGTCATGGGTGGCCAAGCACGGACCGTGAACGTAGGTGGGCTGCCCGCGGCAGAGGCAACCTTCGCGGCCGAGACCGATGACGGGCTCCTGCGGGGGTCGGTCACCTTCGTTCAGTATGACGACAATATCTACCGCCTGCTGGGATTCACTCTCGACGAGCGCTGGACGAGCTACCGGCAAGCAATCGCCGCGTCAGCAGCCAGCTTTGGTCCGCTGACAGACCAGTCTGCTCTATCCGTTCAACCGATGCGGCTGCAGGTGGTCACTCTGGATCGAGCCATGAACTTGGAGCAATTCAACCAACGCTATCCGTCGCCCATCACTGTCGAGACTCTGGCGATCATGAACCAGATCGACCCTGGTGCCACCTTGCCATCGGGAACGCTCGTGAAGCGTGTGGTTGGAGAGCCGGCCCGGTAACCCGATTCCCGCGGGTTCAGATCGGTCCTAGTCCGGCTCCTGACCTTCCGCATCCGCTACGAGTGGCATGTCCTCCGGATCGTGCGGCAGACTGCCGCGGCGCGATCGGAGATAGGTGAAGGGGGTCTGACTCAGGAAGTTCGAGACGCGCGACATGTATATGTCGGCGTATCGCTCGACCTGCCTGGCCAGGTGGCTCTTGTCGTTGCCGGCCCGCATCAGTGGTCCCCAGCGGCCATTACCTATCGCACGGGCGGCCGTGGCCAAAGGCGCGATCTGCTGATCCAGCTTTGCGAGCCTGTTTCTCATCCTCGTGATCCGGCTCTCTAGTTCCTTGAGCGTCGCCTTCGGAGCGGGCCCGTAGCCAGCTCGTTTGCGAAGGGCGTCCAATCGCAGTTGTGCCAAGCGGAATTCGAGGTCTTCCTTGTCGGTCATGAAATTGGAGAGCTGTTGTTGCTGCTCCCGGAAGCTCGATATTCCAGTCAGGTCGTTCTCCAGCTCGCGGAGTATGAGCGCGGTTCGCCACCGCAGTATGTCCTTCGAAACGTGTACGTCGGTGAATACGTGGTCTCCCACATACAGGATCTCATCTCCGGATAGTCCTAGGTAACTCTCTACCAGCCTGGCATTTCCTCCGAGGTATATGCCGGCCCCCCGGATTCCCTGCGGGCATGGCTCTAGCAGTCCCTCCTCGGTGGCCACTCGAAAAACTGGGCTGTTCGTGGAGAAGAACGCGGGCTTTCTCGCCGAAACGATTATGAGGTCGAACAGGTCACGCCATGTCATACCGTCGGGCAGAAACTGGTCAAAGGCGTACTGCATCATCGATCTCGTGTAACTCCATTCGGAGTTGGTGATCAATAGCAGTTTCTTGCCTGCATGATGCTGGTCGAGCAAAGCCAATGCGGTCCCCGGGTCCAACTCGATGTAGCGATCGGGATCCCTCGTGATGTCTGCCTTCAGCTCTCCTTCCAAGTGTGCCTGGTCCGTCGATTCCCTTACGAGGCGGTACAGATCCGAGTAACCCAGTACGCCAGGAAGCTCCCTATCGTCCAGCATATCCACTAGTTGGGCGTACATACACGCTTCGGATAGAGAGAACAGCGTGTTGAGGAATTCGAAACGCTCTGCCGCAAGATCCACTAGACTCCGAGCATACATTGATCGCTGGTCTTTGAATCCCATGGGGCGAGTGCCGTGATACGCCTGCTTTACGTATCCAAAGCGGTTCGTCTTCAGGGTATTACCGAACTCGACGTCCAGCACCAGACCGCGAATGATCAGTTCCGGATCGAACTCGATCTGCTCGATCGGCAGGCTTGCGGACAGGAGCTTGTGCTTTATGTATCCGTACGCTTGACGTTCCCACTCGTCCACCCGGTAGTGGACGAGGGTGTAGTCCATATCGTAGCCAATCGCCTTTATCGAACGCATGTTCAGCGTTCGGTTGCAGTAGATGCCACGTTCACGGGTGGGTCGTTGGTTGCTGATAGCCATGTCTACGCTCTAGCTCCCATCCGGAGGGGGCACGAAGTGGTTGAGCGGGCCGTGGCCACTTCCTAGGCCTGGTGCTGCGGCTATCGCCCTGTTGACGAAATCGAGTGCGTGGTCGACCGCGGTGTCCAGCCGCCGTCCCCGCGCGAGTCCGGCTGCTATGCCGGCCGAGAGTGTGCATCCGGTTCCGTGGGTGGAGGTTGTGTCTACACGCTGATGTGTTATTCGACGGCTGTCGTCCGGAGTGACAAACACATCCACCAGCTGCTCATCGTCGAGGTGGCCCCCTTTTATCAAAGCGGCGCTCGCTCCCATTTGGACGAGGCTTTTGCCAGCCAGCTCCATGCTACCTACCGAGTCCACCACGGACTCAGTCAGAATGCTCGCTTCGTCCAGATTCGGCGTGACCACCGTGGCCAGTGGTAGCAGCACATCTCTCACAGTCCGTTCGGCATCTCGGTCTAAGAGACGGTCACCTGATGTTGCCACCATGACGGGGTCGAGAACGTAGTTGCGAAGTCCATGTTTCCGGATTGACCGTGCAACTGCTTCTACGAGATCCACCGTTGCCAGCATGCCGGTCTTGAAAGCCTCAGGACGAAGGTCGACCACAACTGCGTCGATCTGAGCTTCGACGGTATCGGTTGGAATCGCGTGTACGGCGGTGACGCCTCGCGTGTTCTGGGCTGTCACGGCGACGAGTACGCATGTTCCGAAAACGCCGAATTGATGAAACGTTTTGAGATCCGCCTGGATTCCTGCGCCACCGCCCGAGTCGGATCCGGCAATCGTGAGTGCGATATTCAAGCCCACTCCTGGCTAATCGGTTCCTGCTGACGCTTGGCGAAAACGATCGCAGCGCTAACATTCAAGCCCGCAAGGTACTCACTGGGATGATCATGCATGGCGTCTAATCTGATTACGCTCGCCCGCAATTTGCAACGGCGCAGAAGCCGCAGCAGGAAGAACCTCGCTCTCGCCGAGGGAGTTCGCCTGGTCGAAGAAGCGGTGGAGGCCAGCATCGGGTTCCGGGGGGTCATCGTTGGCAAGTCTTTCGGCGGATCCCAGCGCGGAGGTGAGCTGCTGGTACGCCTGGCGGCTCACGCCGTGCCCATCGAGGAGGTGTCCGACCGAATGCTGACTCAGGTGGCCGACACGGAAAGCCCGCAGGGCATCGTCGCGATCATTGAACACCCCAAGGCCACCCTCAGCGCAATTGGTCCCAAGCGGGGAGCCGCCGTCCTGGTCATCGACGGCGTGCAGGATCCGGGAAACGTGGGAACCCTGCTGCGCACTGCCTTCGCGCTAGGAACCAGCGGCACCATCTTGCTCAAGGGCACGGCCGATCCGGCCAATCCGAAGGCTCTCAGGGCAGCTGCGGGAGCGAGCTTTCGGTTGCCCATAGCCGCAGCTACCGACGGGGAGCTTGCCGACTGGGTGGGCAAGAACCGGGTTACACTCTGGGTGGCTGATATGGATGGAACACCGCTCGAGAGAGCGGCTCCGCCGGAACGTCTGGCAGTCGTGGTCGGAAACGAAGGGGCCGGCGTTCGGCCTGCGGTGAGCGCTCTGGCCCGCAAGCGCGTGGCCATTCCTCTGGCCCGTGGGGCGGAATCACTCAACGTGGCGGTCGCCACGGGGATAATCCTGCACGAGGTGCAACGTGTCAGCTGACATTCTGGGTGTAGCTATCGCTGCTGTGTTTGGTGCGTTGCTAGGCAGCTTTCTCAACGTTCTGATCCTGCGTCTTCCCAAGGATGAGTCGGTCGTGTTTCCCGGCTCACACTGCCCTCGCTGCAAATCACCGATCGCATGGTACGACAACGTGCCGATCCTCTCATGGATCGTGTTGGGTGGTAAGTGCCGCCACTGTCGCGAGTCGATCTCGGTGCAGTACCCGCTGATCGAGCTTACGACTGCGTTGTTGTGGGCTGCTGCTGCATGGTACTACGGAGTCGATCTGACCGGACTCACGGCGGCAATGTTCGGGACGCTCCTGCTTGGAATAGCGATAACTGACGCACGTCACTATCTGATTCCTGACGAATACACCGTTGGTGGCCTCGTGCTGGGACTCCTGCTCTCACTCAGGGGGGGATGGGAGGGATTGCTGCAGGCAGGTATCGGAGCCGCTGTCGGATTCCTACTGCTCTACGCGGTGGCGGTGGTCGGCTCCAAGATGTTCGGAAAAGAGGCGATGGGAGGCGGTGACATCAAGATGATGGCCATGGTAGGAGCGTTCGTCGGTTGGAAGGGGGTCTTGCTTACGATCTTTGGAGGCTCCTTGTTGGGAACCCTGGTATTCGTACCGCTGTCCCTGCGGCACAAACGGCTGGTGCCGTTCGGGATATTCCTGGCCGCCGCGGCAGGCCTCACATTTGTTTTCGGGGAGCAGATTATAGCGTGGTACCTGGAGTGGGCGCTTGGATGACGGGGAGCTCCCGCTCTTTCAACCCTTTCCCCGATCTGACTATCCAACTAGGCGAATGAAGATGGTGGCGCCGCAAGGTGATCGTCCTGAATAGCCGGGAGGATACCGCAAGAAGGGATGCGGAGGCTGCGGACTGCGCGCTTGCGGCCAGCGGGGACGAGCTGGCATTCCGGCGGCTGTACGAAGCTCACGTCGCCCGGATCCACAGTCTGGCCCGACGGATGATTGGCGATGACTTGGCAGATGAGGTCACCCAGGACGTCTTCGTCAGGGCATGGGAAAAGCTGGGCACCTTTCGCGGCGCCTCCGCTTTCGGAACCTGGCTCTACCGTCTCGCCATCAATCTGATCTTGGGACGAAGAGCCGGTGTGGGTAGGGACCGGGAAAGGCTCAAAGATGGAGACGGAATCTTCGATAGGCTGGAGGGTAAGACCGTTCCTCCGGAATTGGCAATGGATTTCGAATCGGCGATCGGGCAACTGCCTGACGGAGCACGGAAGGTATTCGTGCTCCACGATGTGGAAGGGTTCAAGCACCACGAAATAGCAAGCATTCTGGGGGTGACCGAGGGGACGACCAAGGCCCAACTGCACCGGGCTCGCATGGTCTTACGACAGCATTTGGAGCGCTAGACGGAGCAATACGATGGGTGATATCTGGACAGATCGGCTTTCGGAATACCTCGATGGAGAGTTGAACGAGGTGGAGCGTGAGGCCGTGGAGGACCACTTGGCCGGTTGTGCCGACTGCAAGGCTACGCTCGGCCAGCTGAGATCGGTAGTACAACACGCAGGGGCACTCGACGACAAGCCGCCCGGGGCGAACCTGTGGCTTGGCATCGCCTCGCGCATGGCTGCCTCCGAGCCGGCCACTTCTGGAGTCGTCAATATCGCGGCCAGGCGGAAGAGCCGCGCCGGAATCACTTTCTCGCTGCCTCAACTGGTAGCTGCCGGCATCGCGCTGGCGGTCTTGTCTGCTGGCACGGCGTGGCTGATTCGACCCGGTGAGTCCCGGATGGAGCCACAACTCGCCGATGCTATCGTGCGGGATGCGACAGCTCAAGCCGTTTTGGTCGGGTTCGACGTAGCGGAATACGACGCTGCGGTAGCCGAGCTCGAAGAGGTGCTCGATCAAGCTAGGGAGCGGCTCGATCCCAACACCGTCCAGGTGATTGAGCAGAGCCTGGCGACCATCGATCGTGCGATTCAGGAGGCGCAGGACGCGCTGAGACGTGACCCGGCGAACGGGTATTTGACGACGCACCTGGCCGCAACCATGAAACGCAAGATCGAGCTACTGCAACGCGCGGCCACGATAGTCGGCGCGGCGAGCTGATAGAGAGGAAATCGAGAGATGCTGACGACCATACTGACGGGGACATTGCTCAGCGTCGCGGCTGTCCAACAGACGGACACAGTGATAGCCGTGCAACCGGGCGCCAGACTCGATATCGAGGCGTTTGGGGGTGAGGTGGTTGTCCGAACTTGGTCCAGGAACGAAATGCGGATCGAGGCGGATCACTCCAGCCGAACGAGATTGGGGATCTCCCATTCGCAGTCGGCGGTTCGTCTGCGGCCCCGGTCGAGCAGGGGAGTAGCCAATGTGGACTACGAGATAACAGTCCCGGCCGGAACCGATGTGGAGGTCAATGGAACCTTCCTGGGTGCACGCATGGAGGGCGAGCTAGGTGAAGTCCGTGTGGAAACGGTACACGGTGATATAGCGATCAGTGGCGCCAGCGGTTTCGTCTACCTGTACTCGGTTCAAGGGAACGTGGAATTGAGTGATACCGAGGGAGATGCGAACATCCACTCCGTAAACGGTTCGCTACGGATGTCAAACGTGACCGGGAGGGTCACCGCGGATGCGACCAACGGCAGGATAATCCTCGAGGGAATCCAATCGTCCAGCGTCGAGGCCACCACGGTGAACGGATCCATCCGCTACGGGGGGACGATCGAAAACAGGGGCCGCTACAAGCTTAGCACACACTCTGGAAACGTGACTCTCTCTGCGGCTGAAGACATCAATGCGACTGTGTCGGTATCGACTTTTTCCGGTCATTTCGACGCAGGTTTCCCCATCACGCTGACCGGCACCACTACAGAGGGAAGGCGGTTCAGCTTCACGGTTGGCGACGGGAGTGCCCGGATCGACCTCGAGTCTTTCAGTGGAGATATAAGGATCGAGCGGCGGTAACCAGTCCCAGTAGAATCACGGGGCCAACAAGTAGAGCGAGGAGATGGATGAAAATGCGTACGACGACTTTGACGGCAGCTGCGGTTCTTGGCCTGGTTGCATTATCAGCCGATCTGACTGCGCAGGACTACGAGTGGCAAGGACTGATCGAACAGGGTAGGGCGATAGAGGTTAAGGGGGTCTTGGGGGATATCCGAGCGATTCCCGCCAGTGGGAATCGGGTGGAGGTCACAGCGGTGTTGCGGGAGGGTCGGCGAGGTTACGCCGAGGACATCGAATTCGAAATGATTGAGCACGGCGGTGGGGTTACGATCTGTGCCGTTTATCCCACGCCGCGCAACGCTGATGAGCCGAATGAGTGTCGGGCCAACGGTCGTGGCAGAATGAACACACGTAACAACGATGTTCAAGTTCAGTTCACGGTGCACGTGCCGGTGGGTGTGGATTTCATCGGACGGACCGTCAACGGAGACGTCGATGTAGAATCGCTGAGCGGTGATGTGGAGGCATTTACCGTGAACGGCGACGTCGAGATCAGTACGACCGGGCTGGCGCAGGCGGTTACCGTAAACGGTTCCATTCGGGCGTCGTTGGGTAGTTCGGACTGGACCGGCCGGCTCGAGTTCGAAACCGTGAACGGCAGTATCACGGTCGAGCTTCCGGCCGGGATCGGTGCGGAGGTAACCGCCAAGACGATAAACGGTAACATCGAGACGGACTTCCCGATAACGATTGAGGGTAGGTTCTCTACGCGCAGGATGACTGGGACTATCGGAAGCGGCGGGAGCCGTCTCTGGCTGGAAACGGTGAACGGCTCGATCAGGCTACTCGAGCGGTGAGAATTAAGAACAGAGAATAACGAACAAGGAACTGGGAAGTAGCAGCGGATTGAGGGGCGGGATGACGATCTCCTGCCCCTCACTCTTCTGCCTCTCATGCCTCTCATGCCCACCCATGCCCTCTCATGCCAACTCCTGACCCCTGCCTCCCTGCCCGCTTCTCTCCCCAAAGATGAGGTCTGTGATTTGCTGCTCGTCGCAGACCCCCAAAAAGCGCCGGACTGACTCGTCGCCCAAGCAGTCGGAGCTGATTGCAAAGGGAAAGAACTCTCAGCAATTAGCGAAAACGGAGTGCGTCCTGGACAATCGCTCTCATAGAACGACCCTGGAAATAAGCTGCGAACGAATTCCCTCCCAGCTTCTAGATCCAGGCGTCAGCGACGATGTTACCA
>JBDGZZ010000061.1:0-17712 GCA_039588335.1 Gemmatimonadota bacterium
CGTGTGTAAGCCCTTGTAGCTATTGACTATACGCTATCAGTTTTGGGTGCTGTCACACCCAAAAATGGTCTCACCGGGTGGGTTGTTGGATGGGTTTTACGTCGGGTGTTGTTTATTCGAAACGGTGCAGATTGCGATGGAACTACATATCAGGAAAACTGGATATCAACTCTGAGGAGTTTCATGAGCTTCGCCGGATCGGTGGGTTGAGCCTCACGGCCCGCTTGGCTCGTACTGCTGGCCGCTCACCACACTCCCCACCACGTCTTCCACCACATCCGTCACCTCCCACCCCCTGTATCCTCTCCGGGCAAGGTATGCCAGCAGTCTGCGTCTCAGGGTTGCCGCGGGAAGGTCACCCAATTGTCGAACGCGTTTCAGCGCCAATGCACGAGCCTCTTCCGTAGGATCCACTCCCTCGGATTCCACGACTTCATCGATGGAGCGCTCGGCCAAGCGACGCTCCACTCCGCGCGCTAGCAGATCTGTGAGTATGCGCGGAGGCCCGTGACCGCGAGACAACCTCACCCGCGCAAAGTGACGGGCGAACTCGGCATCGTCCAGCAGACCCTTGCTCTCTAGTCGCCCCACAGCCTCAGCCACCGCTGACGGATTATGTCCACGGTCTCTCAACTTGAGCATGAGTTCGTTGACCGCTCTCGGCCGGGCGGCCAACATTCTCAGAGCGACAGCGTAAGCCGCTTCAACGTCGGCAACCTGCGTCAGGCTTTCGAATCGATTCTCATCCAGCTCCAGATCGAGTTCCACTCCAAGAGCCGAAACAAGGTCCACCGGCAGGCTGGCGAACCGGGCACCATTTATCTCTACAACCAGATTGCCTGGAACCCGCCGGTCGGGTACGAGATCGGTGACGCGCTTGGCCCCGACCAACGCACTGGCTGGTTTGGTGCGCCGAGGCATTAGTTAGGCAGACAGGAGGTTCGCTTCATGCCGGGCTCCCGATGCCGCCTTCTTGGTTTATTGCTCCTCCCCCTCTTCATCACTCCGCTCTTCCGGCTCGTCAATCTCGCCGGCGATCCCGAGAAACTCTTTGACGCTCGCTTCGATCTCGTCAGCCATGACTGGATGGTCTTTCAGAAAGAGCTTTGCATTCTCTCGTCCCTGCCCGATACGCTCCTTGCCATATGAGTACCAAGCACCACTCTTCTCAATGACTCCAGCCTCTACACCGAGATCGACCAGAAGCGACACGTGACTGATGCCCTCGTTGAACATGATATCGAACTCCGCCTGCTTGAATGGCGGAGCGACCTTGTTCTTCACAACCTTGACCCGAACCTTGCTGCCTGTGATATCGTCACGTTCCTTCACAGGACCAATACGACGAACATCCAGCCGCACTGACGAGTAGAACTTGAGTGCGCGCCCACCTGTCGTGGTCTCGGGGTTTCCAAACATCACACCTATCTTCTCGCGCAGCTGATTGATGAAGACCACCGAGGTGCGCGACCGGTTGATGCTGCCAGCCAACTTGCGTAGCGCCTGAGACATCAGGCGAGCCTGCAATCCCATGTGTGAATCACCCATGTCGCCTTCGATTTCGGCTTTGGGAACCAGCGCAGCGACAGAATCGACAACAACGATGTCCACGGCGCCCGATCGCACCAGGATCTCGGCTATCTCGAGTGCCTCCTCACCTGTATCCGGTTGCGATACCAGCAAGTCGTCTAGATCTACTCCGAGTTTTTTGGCGTATTCGACATCGAGTGCATGTTCGGCATCGATGAAGGCGGCGACTCCACCCAACCGTTGAGCGTTGGCTGCAACATGCAGGGCCAGTGTCGTCTTCCCGCTCGACTCGGGACCGTAGATCTCAGTGATGCGACCGCGCGGCAAACCGCCGATACCGATCGCTGCATCGAGATTGATCGCCCCCGTTGGAATATGTCCGATGGCAACTCGGGCCGACTCTTGGCCCATGCGCATGATGGAGCCCTTGCCGATCGTCTTCTCGATCTGCGCAATGGCCAGGTTCAGGGCCTTGCGGCGATCGTCAGTCAGTGTTGGCTGCTGGGTCTGGGTCTGCTTTGCGGGCATTGTACTCCTCGTTCTGTTGCCGTCATCTGGTGGTTGGCAGCAGGTGATCGACCCCGCACCTGCGTTCCCGAATATCGCGTTATCGCCACCCGGGCCTGAATGCATCCTCCACGTGTTGTATCCGCGTCCCCGTTGGGGACATCGTAACTCCAATCACATCAAAGCGATAGACATCTTCCGCTCGGCCAAATCGGTCCATCCACCCCCTAGCTACTCGCACTATCTCCCGTCTCTTGGCCCAGGTAATGGCCTCCAGCGGACTCCCGAAACCCAAGCCCTTGCGGGTCTTGACCTCGACGAACGCCACGACCAACCCTTTCTTGGCAATGAGGTCGACCTCCAGCCTACCCAACCGGAACCGATGAGATAGTACGCGCCACCCTGCAGCTTCCAGAAACCGCTTTGCTACCTCCTCACCCGCCAGTCCTCGCTTATGGCGCTCGTCTTTCCAGGTATTGGGATCGGACTTGATTGGCACAGAGAGATGATACAATCACAGCGGTCTATCCTACTAACCAAAATCTCGCGGTATGTGACATTTTGCCGCGTTTCAGGACTGCGTTGATGAGACCAAGTCCGTAGGTATACGACACGTTGGAACGAGAACCGGTGTCGAACCGTTGTAGAGTGGGGAGTAGGAATTAGCCTCAAGGTGAGGCAGTTTCCTTTCTCGGTGGGAACTACGCCTACTCCCCGCTACCCACATCACCGTGCGTAGCTCGTACTTGTGCCAGCCCTAGATGCCGTCGTCCAACTGATGGATTCCCACTAGCACCTCGCGCGGTTTGGACCCGTCGGGAGGCCCGAGCACTCCGGCCTCATAGAGCTGATCGATTATGCGCGCGGCGCGCCCGTAGCCAATCCGTAGCTTCCGCTGAAGCAGTGAGGTGGAACCGAGTTGGTGCGTTATGCATGTTTCCGCCGCTTCGCGGAACAGCGGGTCGCGGTCGCCGCCCGCCTCACCACCACTCCGCTCGGCAGACGCTTCCGCGAGCTCGATCGACGCGACCATCGCGAGAATGTCCTCCTCGGCTGACTCGGGCGGCAGCATCCCCTGTCGTTCCAGTTCTTCGTCACGTTCGACTTTGCGCTCGTAGTACCAGTTCATCAGATCCTCTGTCTCCTCGGTTCCGATGAAAGCACCTTGGGCACGGACGGGTTCGCTCCTGCCCGGCGGAAGAAACAGCATATCTCCGTTACCGAGCAGCGTCTCGGCCCCGTTTTGGTCTAGAATCGTGCGACTGTCGACCTTCGAGGCGACGCGGAAGGCAATCCGACTGGGGAAATTGGCCTTGATAAGGCCGGTGATCACGTTGACGCTCGGCCGCTGTGTCGCCAACACCAGATGTATTCCGGTTGCGCGCGCCTTCTGCGCCAAGATCGCAAGAGGCTTCTCGACCTCTCCCTGGACGGTCATCATGAGATCCGCGAGCTCGTCTACGATCAACACGATGTATGGCAGGGGACCGGCCTCGTAAGGCAGCGGGAGGCGCAGCTCGCCGTCAAGCGTTTCTGCATCGATGCGCGGGGCAGTGCGTCTCGCGTCGGAGCCGGTAGCTTCCGGAGCACCCCCGTCTTCAGCACCCTGCTCCCCGGGCTCTACGAGTTCCTGACCGCTTTGGACTTTCCTGTTGAAGTCGTGCACGTTCCGCGCACCGTTCGCATGAAACAACTCATAGCGGCGTTCCATCTCGTGGATCGTCCACTTGAGCGTTTGAGCAGCCTGTTTGTTGTCGGTCACCACTGGGTGCCGCAAATGCGGCAGCGTGTTGTACATGGACAACTCGACCATCTTGGGATCGATCATGAGCATCCGCAGTTCGCGCGGCGTGTAACGGTAGACCAAGCCAGTGATGATCGAGTTAATGCAGACGGACTTGCCGGATCCAGTCGCTCCCGCAATGAGCAGATGCGGCATCTTGGCAAGATCGGCAATGATCGGTTGTCCTTCGAGATTCTTTCCTAGCGGTATTGGAAGCACGTTGCGCGACTGATCCCACTCGCTCGTTTCCAGCAGGTCCCGCAACGGAACCACTCGCGCAGTCGGGTTGGGAACTTCAACTCCAACCGCTGCCTTCCCGGGAATGGGAGCTACAATGCGGATCGACTTGGCACGCATCGCCAGCGCGAGATCGTCGGCCAGGGCTGCAATGCGACCGACTTTCACACCTGGCGCCGGCGCCACCTCGTACTGGGTCACCACGGGACCGGTAGTGCGTCCAACGATTCTCCCTTCGACCTTGAACGTTCCGAGCGTGTCGATCAACACGTCGCCAAGCCGATCGAGTTGCTGTTCCTCATCGGTCGACTCGCCACCTTCGCTCACGACCAACAGGTCGAGCGGAGGCAACTCATCGAGAGCCTCCTCAGGCTTGGCGGAGCGCTTGGTGAGTTTCGCCAGGAGCCCGGTGCTCCGACCTCCTCCAACCGTGGGGGCTTCGGAAGGGGAGGAGGAAGGAAGTGAGGCGAGGGGACTTCCTTCCGTCAGTCTCGTCGGCCCCTCGCCCCGTCTTTTCGCCTTGACCGCTCCAGGCCCCAATCTCCGGAAGGGATGCCAATCGAGTGTGTACAGAGTGAGGCTCGAAAGGGCTATTAGACCCAGTATCACCGTTCCCGCGGTCCCTACTACCGCAGTGAAGCCAACTACTATCATGGCTGGGATCACTCCGACCGTTCGCTGGACGAATGTCCACTCCTGGTAACTCGCAGGTAGATCTGTCGTGTTTCTCATCCCGGCAAGCACCGCAATTCCGAACGGCAGCAGGATAATGAGCCCAGCAAGGAGCCCTGACACTCGGCGCAGGCCCAGCTCGCGGAATCGGCCGAATCCGGCCAGAGCCGTCACCAAACCCAGAACGGGGATCAGTGCCGCCCCACAGCCCAGATAGCGCCAGAGAGCACCACCCACCATGCGTCCGAACGGACCGGTCACATCCCACGGAAGGAGCGTTAGTCCGAAGAAGACGCCTGCCAGCAGAGAAACGATCGCGATCAGCTCTCGAACGTGGCGCGGCGTTAGTAGCATGCTAGGTCGTATCGGGTAGAGTGACTATACGGTTGGAATATACAGGAACGATGCCGTACACATCGACATCCGTCGCAGCGTCGAGGTCTCGCTTGAAGCCTTTCGCCTTGAGATCGCGGGCTGCGGCACTTGCCAGCACCGCCGGCCTCCATCTGTCTCCGTAGCGGCGTACGAGCTCGAGTGCCGCGATGGCTGCATCGTTGAGCTCTGCCGAGCGACGTGCGCGCCCGGGGACCAGCGCGGCAGTGAATCGACCTGCAACATAGGCATCCTCCAGAGAGAACATGTGCTGTCTGCCGGAGCAGAGGATCACAATCTCGCCACTTTGTTCGAATTCCGATCGGGCACGTGCCACAACCGCCGAGAAATTGGTGATTGCGCCGACTAGCACGGGTCGCGCTGCGTCAACCGACAGAAGAGCAACGGTTCCATTCGTGGTAGTCATGACCAGGGTCTTGCCCGCAACAACGTCGTTGGTCATCTCGAGCGGGGAGTTACCCAATGCAAAACCATCGATTCGCCTCAGGCCACGCTCGCCGGCCAACAGCACGTCATCGCTTTCGAGGTTGGAGGCAAGACGAAGCGCCTCATCGCTAGTTTGTGCGGGGACAACGGCACGCGCCCCATTTGCGAAGGCTGCTACGATGGAGCTGGTGCACCTCAGGACGTCGATGACCACCGCCGGCTTACCCGAGATCGGCTGATTTGGGATGCCAAGGGGGGTGAAGAACACCGAGAGCTTCATGCAGCTGGTTTCAACAAGTCCGGAGCACGCTCGAGTAGTTTCGTATCGAATTCTCCGGACACGAAATCCGGATGCTCGATGACTCGCTGGAGGAACGGAATGGTCGTAGTCACACCCTCAATGATGAACGAGTCGAGAGCATTTCTCATCCGGGACAGCGCCTCGTCGCGAGTTCTGCCGTGCACGATTACCTTCGCCAGTAGAGAATCGTAGTATGGCGGCACGGAATAACCGGCGTAGATGTGCGTGTCTACACGGACGCCTGGTCCCCCGGGAGGATGGAAGGTCGTTATCGTGCCGGGACTCGGCTGGAAACTGCGGTATGGATCTTCTGCGTTCACACGGCACTCTATGGCGTGTCCTCGCAAGGTCTTGCTGCGCAACCGGAAGCTGATCGGGTCACCGGCGGCCACGCAAATCTGTTCCTTCACGAGGTCGAAGTTCGTTACCATCTCGGTCACAGGATGCTCGACTTGAATCCGGGTGTTCATTTCCATGAAGTAGTAGCTGCCATCCTCGTCAATCAGGAACTCAACCGTGCCCGCTCCAACGTAGTTGATGTGTTTCGCCAGACCGACGGCCGAGGCCCCCAGTTGCTCTCGCAGATCGCCGTTGATCCCCGGGCTGGGAGACTCTTCGATCAGCTTTTGGTGTCGTCTCTGGATGCTGCAGTCGCGCTCGCCCACATGCATCACTTTGCCGGTCTGGTCGCCCATCACCTGAATCTCCACGTGGCGTGGTCGGCCAAGAAACTTCTCGACGTACACTTCCGAATTCCCGAAGGCTGCCAACGCCTCATTGCGAGCTAGCTGGAACGCCTGGGCAAAGGCACTAATGTCCTCAGCCACTCGCATGCCTTTTCCCCCTCCCCCGGCCGCTGCTTTGATGATCACGGGGAATTCGATTTTCTTCGCAATGGCCAGCGCCTCTTCCGGATCCTCGACGGCGCCCTTTGATCCAGGGATCACCGGCACACCCAGCTCGATCGCGAGCTTGCGGGCGGACGCTTTGTCACCCATCAGGTTGATCTGTTCTGGAGTCGGCCCAATGAACACAATGTTTGAAACGCCGCAGGTCTCCGCAAAACTCGCACTCTCCGCTAAGAAACCGTAGCCCGGGTGGATCGCGTCGGCTCCCGTTATTTCCGCCGCAGCGATGATGTTGGGGACCCGCAGGTATGAGAGACGGCTCGGAGGCGGGCCTATGCAGACGTCGTCGTCGGCAAATCTGACGTGGAGAGACTCCCGGTCAGCCTCACTGTATACGGCGACCGTTTCTACTCCCAACTCCTTGCACGCACGAATGACCCGCAGGGCTATTTCCCCTCGGTTTGCTATGAGGATCTTCTTGAACATGCGCTCAGGGCGTGAGGCCCTCTCCAAGTCCCATGGACCCCGGGCCGTCACCACCCATCTGCTCCGAAAACGTGCGGTCGGACGTTCCCTCGATACCACTCACCCGGAGTGCAAATTCATTGGGGTTAGTGGAATAGAATAGCGCCGCTTCGTAGCTAATCACGCCTTTTTGGAACCACTCCATGAGCGACTGATCGAACGACTGCATCCCGTACTGTATCGTACCTTCCTTGATCAACTCCGGGATGTTGAGTGCCTTTTCGGCATCTCGGATGTTGTCTCTCACGGCAGCCGTATTGATGAGGATCTCGCACGCTGGCACGCGTGTCTTCCCGTCTTTTGTCGGAACC
Organism: Gemmatimonadota bacterium; assembly: GCA_039588335.1. GTDB lineage: Bacteria > Gemmatimonadota > Gemmatimonadetes > Gemmatimonadales > GWC2-71-9. The sequence goes on from JBDGZZ010000061.1 coordinate 7,534, forward strand.
AGGCGCAGGCAGACGATGGCCTCGAGAGCCGTGGACAACAGGTTTCTCACGCCATCATGCTCATGCGGTGGGAAGAAGGAGATGATACGATTGATCGTTTGGGTGGCGTCGGTCGTGTGAAGCGTGGAAAACACGAGGTGGCCGGTGTCCGCAGCCTTCATCGCAGTGTCCAACGTGAGCCGGTCGCGGATCTCGCCGATCAGTATGACGTCGGGATCCTGCCTCAAAACGTGTCGTAACGCAGCGTCGAAGGAGAGTGTGTCCGATCCGATCTCACGTTGAGACACGTTGGCGACGCCGTCGCGGTGCAGGAACTCGATGGGATCCTCGATCGTGATGACGTTACACTTGCGGTTCTGGTTGATGTGCTGGATCATCGCTGCCAGCGTAGTCGACTTTCCCGATCCGGTGACACCCGTAACCAACACCATCCCGCGTGGCTTGAGCGATATCGTCTCCAGAACTGACGGGAGGCGGAGTTGCTCCACAGTCTTCACTTCATAAGGAATCGCTCGGAACACAAAGGCGAGCGTACCTCGTTGCTGGAACACGTTGGTTCTGAATCTGCCGACCCCCGGGACGCCTATGGCGAAATCAGCCTCCTTGTGCTCCGCAAACTCCTTCACCTGGCGGGATGTCATTATTTGTTCCGCAAGGGCTTTTAGCTCCTCTGGCTTCACGGGCTGTTGGCCTAGCTGAAACAGCTCACCGGCTACGCGTACGGTTGGGGGGCGGCCGACCTTGAGATGCAAATCAGATCCGCCCTGCTGCACCATCTCCGTGATTGCGTTCTTGAAACTGAAGGCCGACGACTCTTGGCTCGATTCAGGCATTGGTATCCACCCTAAACAGGACTTGTCCGAATTCGACTGGCTGCGCGTCCTGAACCATGACTTCCTTTACCACGCCGGAGATCTCCGCATCCAGTGGATTCATGATTTTCATCGCTTCGATGATACAGAGGGTCTGCCCCACGCTGATGCGGTTCCCCGCGTTGACGTATGGATCTGCGCCCGGTTCCGGTTGGGCGTAGAACGTCCCTACCATGGGGGACTTTATTTCCGCCAGTGTCCCGCCAGTTCCCGCGTCAGCTCCAGACGCAGCTTCCACAGCCTCTGCCGCCGGAGCGGTGGCGGTTGACGGTGGAGCAGCTGTCGGGGCTGAAATGGGAGGCGGCGCCGTAACGTGGTAGGCTACCGGCCCCGAGGCCGGGGCCCCGGAATTCTTCGATATCCTGATGGTCGTAGTCCACCAGTGCTTCTTGATCTCGATCGTCTGGGCGTCAGACCGGCTCAGCAGATCGAGCAACTTTTCGACCAAAGATATGTCTATCATACTCTCTCTAGGTATTTGTCTTCCCGTCGGTCCACCTTGATCATCTGCCCCTGCTCAATGAAAAGCGGCACTTGAACCACGGCTCCTGTCTCTAGCTTGGCGGGTTTGGTCCCCCCGCTGGCAGTATCGCCTCTCACTCCCGGATCAGTCTCTACTACTTCGAGCTCGATGAAGAACGGCAGCTCTATAATGATGACCGTGCTATCATGGACGAGACCGGAACACTCCATCCCCTCTTTGAGGTACTGCAGTTGCTCCTCCCCTATCACCTCGTCCGCAAGAGGGATATCGTCGTACGTCTCCATGTCCATGAAATGACGCAAATGACCGTCGCTGTATGAGTACTGAACGGCCCTCCGTTCGAGTCTTACCTCATTGACGCGCTCACCCGCATTCCACGTGCGGTCCAAAACTGCACCAGATCTAACGTTCTTGAGCTTGCTTCGAACAAAGGCTCCACCCTTGCCCGGCTTCACATGCTGGAAATAGACAATTTGAAACAGCTGGCCGTCAATCGCGAGTACCATCCCGTTCCTGAAGTCAGCAGTCGTCGCCATGGTATTCTAAATCAACTCCCGTAGCTCCGTATCACCATCCGAGAGGACCCGGGGCCCGTCGGCCCCCAAATGAACATCGTCCTCTATTCTGACACCACCCCACCCCGGTATGTAAACGCCCGGCTCAATCGTCACCACCGAATCTACCGGGAGTGCGTCATCGTTGCTCTTGCTCAAGCGTGGGTCCTCGTGAACCTCGAGTCCCAGCCCATGCCCCAACGAGTGGCCGAAGGCGTCTCCAAAACCGCGTTCTTCTATGGGTAGACGACCTAGCGCGTCGGCCTCGCGACCGGTCATTCCGGCCCTGACGTGGCTCACCGCCCTTTGCTGCGCCTGGCGCACCAGGTCGTACACAGTCCGCTGGCGCTCATCAGCCCTCCCACCCACAACGACCGTGCGCGTTATGTCAGCGCAGTATCCATCCACCTGAGCACCGAAGTCAAGGAGCAACAGATCTCCCGCCTGGATCTCCCTGGTACTCGTCTGGGCGTGCGGCAGGGCGCTCCGAGCTCCCGACGCCACGATCGTGGGAAACGGATGCCACTGCGACCCGCGGGTGCGGAGTTCGTGCTCGAGCCGGGCAGCAACGTCCAGTTCCCTCTGCCCAGGCCTCACATGAGGGAGAGTTGCCCCCAATGCATCAGTCGCCAGCGAGGCCGCCTCACCAATCACTCTGACCTCATCCGCATCTTTGCTCACCCTGAGCTGCTCGACCAAACGACTGACCGGAACTAGCTCTGTGGCCAACTCGGACTGCGTGAACTCCCGTGCCCGCCCCACCGTCACCACGTGTCCCTCGAACCCGATCCGGTCCAACCCCGCATATTCTCCCAAAACGGCCCGGACTCTCGACCATATGTCGGAGGGCACGATCTCAATTCGGACCCCGTCTCCCACCTCATGATCCGCCTGAGTGCGGTATCGGAAGTCCGAGAAGAATACCGTTTCCTGTCTTAGCACCAGCGCCGCCCCAGCCGACCCGGTGAAGCCAGTCAGGTACCTGATGTTGGGCACGTGGCTCACTATGAGCCCGTCAATACCCGCGTGATCGAGAAGCTCTATGACGGATTCCCGACGCGCTGCACCGGCGTCAGTCGCCACTAGCTCCAAGATGGTCCAGCAGAGCGTCGAGTCCCAACAGGTAGCTCTGGACACCAAAGCCGGCGATGATACCAACCGCTAGATCTGCGAGGAGTGAGTGCCGTCGCTCTTCCTCCCGCGCAAATATGTTGGAAAGGTGTATCTCGACGAATCGTAGGTCGACAGCAAGGAGTGAGTCGCGGACTGCCAACGACGTATGGGTAAATGCTGCCGCGTTGATGAGAGCGCCATCCACAGAGCCCGGCAGGCTCTGAATCAGCTCCACGAATTCGCCTTCATGGTTGGTTTGGTGCCACGAGATATCGGCACCTCGGATTGCTGCCCGATCTCGAACCGCCAGTTCTATGTCAGACAGTGTGATGCGGCCGTAGATGTGTGGTTCCCTGATCCCTACCAGGTTGAGGTTGGGCCCATTCAGGACGGCGACTCTCACCTAGGTCTTGAGACCCTCGAGCCAATTTCGGAAATCGTCATCCGCTCCCTCATCGGACTCCTCGTCGGCATCCGATGAATCGCCGTCAGCCGACACCGGCCTCTGGTCGCTACCGTAAAACTGGTCAAAAGAGACGCCGGATCCGTCCGGTGCTGGGGCAGATCCTACGGGCTCTCCCGATCCGGCCTTAGTCGGTGGAGTCTCGCCGCCAAACACGGAAGACAGTGAGACTTCGTCGGTCGCAGGTATGGTCGGTGCTCCGGGCGGCTCTGCGGGTTCTCCCCCAAACGCCGATTCCAGCGGACTCTCCGGTTGTGGCTCAGCTTGGACCGGCTCGGCCGGCTCCGATGAGCCCTCCGCCACAGGATATGCAGGTTCCGCCTGCTCCGCGGCACCTGAGCCGAACACCTGCTGAAGGAAATCAACCGCCGATTGCCCCCCCGTGTCGCCCACGGCGAACCGGGACAAACGGTCACCCGAGAAGGCCTCCACCTGGCCGCTAACTTCAGCCAGCTTCTGCTCCAGACCCGGGTCGCCCGGCCTCTGCTCCAGGAGCTTCTCGTAGGTTTCTCGAGCCTGCTCGAATAGACCCTGGTTGGCGTACACGTCTGCCATGGTCTCGGTAACCACTGGCTCTGGCTCTGCTCCCCCGGCGGAGGCCACGTTCTGTTCCCTATCAACTTCGTCGGGGATTATGAGCGGGAGATCCTGCCCCGGTTCCAGATTGCCAGCTTCAGCGACGGTCTCCGGTTGTTGCGGGACTTCAGCACCTTCGGTGCCGAGGACTTCCTCAGGACTCTCCACTGGTCCTGGCGAGGGCTCAGACCCCTTCGCACCGAACGCCTCAGGATCGCCCAGGAACTCCACCGCAGGCGCGAGGTCCTCATGATGGACCTCCGCCTCGTGAACGTCTTCCTCACTGATCGCACCGGAATGCTCATCCCCGACGCCCCAACTCAGCTCATCGTCGAATGAGACCACCTCGAGATCGCCGGCCATCTTGGCCTCTCCTCCTTCGGGTACCGGGTCCGGACCCGGTGGTGCATTCAGTGCCGCTGACCCTGTGTCCGCCACTTCCCTCACTGAGTCAAGCGAATCACCGGCAGCAACCAATCCGGAGACCGGTTCTACAGCAGCCGGTTGCCCAAAGGCCGCGTCGATCTCTGCCTCCGGCGACGTCCCAGATTCTGGGGCCGCCTCGGGCTTCGACCCACCGTGCAGAGCATCCCAGGAGGTCTTCTCGATCGACATCTCACCGGCCGTCGACGGCTCAGGCTCGGTTAGCGAGGTCTCCTCGACCCGCTCGACTTCGCCTTGAGACCCGTCCGAAGCCTCCTGCCTTGCAACCTCCGTCGGCCCGGCAGCCGATTCCTCCCCACCCCGGTTTATGTCTGCCAGTGCTTCGGCAGCCCAGGCTGCACCCGGTTCGATGGAGGGTTGCTCAGCCACAGCCTCCGCGGCTTCGGCCTCCTCGATCACAACGTTGCCCAGGCGCTCTAGACTCTCCCGAGCCTCGTCGTTCATTGGATCGATCTCGAGTAGCCTGCCGAGCCAATCCTTGGCCCCGGCGATCTCCCCCTCCTGCTCGGCAATATCCCCAAGTGATTTCAGAGCGATGATGTTCTCAGCATCCAATTCGAGAACCTGCTGAAATGCCGCCGCTGCCTCGGCCGTCTTCTCCATGTCTAGCAGACATCGGCCGAGAACGATGTGGCCACTCGCGTAGTTGGGACGTTTCTCCAGTCCGCCGCGCACTACCTCCACGGCGAGGTCTAGGTCACCCGCCTTGCGGTAGCAATCGGCCAGCGCCGCGAACCACTGCTGTGGGTTCTCGTGATAGCGCTGTTCCAGTTTCTCGATTTCGCTCTGGTAAGCCATGGTTTGACATTAGTGTTGAAGTAGCGAAACGCCACGAACTTAGTCTGTGAAGGCCAAAACATCAACTGTGAAACGGGCTCCTCGGCTTGAGTTTGTCCGTTGTCCCACTTAGACTTACCGGCTCTCAATGGTTTAACTGCTGGAGCAGGTGAGTTGGCTTATGATGAGGACGATGCGCGCAAGCGCAAAATGGATCATGGCTGCTGTGGCACTGAGCTTTGTCGGCTGGATGGTGTTCGACGTCGGGATGGACGTGGGCGGCCGGGGAGGCGGAGGAGTGTCAGATGTGGTCTTGCGCGTTAATGGTTCTAAGGTCAACTACCAGACGTTTTACGGCCAGGTGCAGATAGCCCAAGAGCAGCAGCGCGAAGCTGGATACCCACTGAACACCCTGGACGACCTGCGCGACGTCGAGAACCAAGTGCTGGAAAGAATTGTCCAGCAGTACGCGTTGACAGACGAGTATGCTCGCCGCGGTATCAGCGTGAGTGGCCGCGAAATAGCTGACGCCATGCGCAACCAGCCTTTGCCGGAATTCGTCCAAGCACCGACCTTCCAAACAGACGGCCAATTCGATCTCGCTAAGTACCAGCGGTATCTGGAGACCGCCGGGACGGAATTTCAGCTTGCTGTCCAAGCACGCTACGAGGAAGAACTTCCGCGAATCAAGCTATATGAGCGTCTGGTCGGAGACGTGTTCGTGTCCGACCCCCAACTTTGGAGGATATACCAGGACGAGCAGGACTCGGCAGCGGTGCGCATGGTCACCATCCTTCCACAAGCCGTCGCGAGTGACGCAGATGTGGAAGTCACGGATGCAGAGATCTCAGCCTATTACAACGAGCATAGGGAAGACTTCGAGCGCCCGGCCGTCGCTCACCTGAGCTTTGTCAAAGTGTCGCTGATACCCGACGCCGCAGATTCAGCAGCGGCGCTCGATCGGGCACAGGAGATTCTGGTGGAGCTCAGAAATGGAGCAGATTTCACGGAGGTGGCTGCACGCGAATCCAGCGACTCAGTTAGTCGCCAGAACGGTGGTGACCTGGGCGAGGTTGCGCGGGGCCAGCATATTATGCCGTTTGCTGACGCGGCGCTGGAGCTGCTTCCAGGACAGATCTCTGATCCTGTACTCACAGACTTCGGGTACCACATCATCAAGCTCCAGTCCAAGAGCGAAGAAACATACCATGCCAGCCACATCTTGATCCCGGTCGAGCTACAGGGGGAGCATCTAAACGCAGTGGAATCACGGGGTGACTCGCTAGATCTGTACGCGGCCGACCAGGATTACGCGACGGCACTCGATACTGTGGCATCCATTCTGGGCATCGAAGTCCGCACTGCCGAACCACTTGTGGAAGGCGCAAGGGTTCGGGTCGATGGCTCCATGGTGCCAGATGCCGCCGTGTGGGCGTTCGACGCATTGGAAGGCGAGACTTCGCACGTGATTGAATCGCGGGAGGCGTACTACGTTTTCCGTCTTGATAGCCTGGAAGCTGCGGGCGTGCGACGCCTCGATGAGGTACGGGAGACGGTGACGTTCGAGGCGACACTTGCCAAGAAATGGGACAAGGCGGAAGAGCTTGCGCGGGCCGTAGATGCAGATCTGCGCGCCGGTCTCTCTCTTGAAGATGCAGCCCGAAAACACGGGCTCAACCCCGTAGATCTGCCAGCCTTCACTCGCCTGGTGCCCAATCCGGCTCTGGGGGAAGCTCCTCGTGTCATCGGTGCGGCTTTCGGACTCGAAGTCGGCGAGATTAGTGGACCTGTCCGGTCTCAACAAGCCATATTCTTCGTCCAGCCAACCGCCCGGCAGACAGCGGACAGTAGCGCGTTCGAGGAGGGAATCGACGCCTATCGCGACCGCGTGCTCATAGCCGCGCGCCAGGTGCGGGTTCAGCTGGCGCTGAACTGGATCAGGGAGAATGCTGACGTAGACGACTTACGACGGGAAGTGGCCCAAGCACTGCGCCGCGTACCTGAAGGGACCCTGCCGGGGAGCCCGTTAGGATTCTAGATACCCGACGGACACAACACAGCAACAAGCACACGGCGGCCGATCTTATTGCAGATCAGCCGCCGTTTTGTCTAGGTCAGGTCGCGAACCCGAGTATCCCAGGGGATGCGCCTGGGTTTCGTTGGGTCATTCGCTCAACTTTTTCGGTTCACCGTCCGACTTGGACGGTGCCGAATCGATTTGTCGGCCATTCGGCATATCGCTGCTGTTGTCTTCTATACTGTTCTTGACGTCCTTCAGACTCTTCTTGAACTCGCGGATTCCCTTTCCCATACCAGCACCCATCTCGGGAAGGCGCTTGGCACCAAACACGAGCAACAGAATCAGGAGGATTACGAGAACCTCGGTCATGCCAAGATTGAAAGGCATGATAACCTCGCTAGAAAAGGGAACGCGCCAACATGTAGGCCAAAATGACCCCGACCAATCCGAGCACCGAAACGCTCAGGGCAACGGGACCTACACTGGCACTGAATATCAACAAGTCCAAGTGCACTGGACCTATCGATGGTTCTACAGTCCACGTAAAGATGTCTTTTGCCGGGCCGGGGGGCAGGATCAGCGCCAAGCCCTCTGATAGGACACCACCAAACACGAAACCCAGCGAAAGCACTCCAACGTAAAATAACGGTCGTCGCGGTCCTATCGCCACTGCTCAGCTCCTCCGTGTCGTGGAGTACGTAATGCAATCACGCAGTGAGTCGCGAGCGCGACAGGCTGGGACAACTTCCAGTTCCGTCTCCGCCCGCAGCGTGAATTCCAGTGCCCGCTGACGTGCAGCGTCGATTCCACCGCGCCGCTCCACAATCTTGATGACTGCGTTGATCTCCTCGGTGGACGGTGTCGGATCGGCCATTAATTGCTCGACCCGATCGACCTCATTGCCGCTCATCTCGGGTAAGGCCGCGATCAGGGGCAGAGTGATCTTATGCTCACGCAGATCCTGTCCAGTGGGTTTCCCTGTGACTGTTTCCGTTGCCGTGTAGTCCAATAGGTCGTCGGCGATTTGAAACGCCGATCCCAAGTACATCCCGAAGCATCTGAGCGGTTCGCTGTACTCTCCGTCGCCTGCGAGCGCTCCGCACTCACACGCTCCCGCCATCAAAGAGGCCGTCTTGGATCGGATCAGCTGTTCGTAGTCATCCTGCGTGAAATCCAGGACATCATGCGCAACGACTTCGCGCATCTCTCCGACTGTCAGCTCATTAGTGACTCGGCTCATGATGCGCAGCGGTTCCAGGGAATCCAATCGGACCAGCTCCTCGATCGCGCGGGAGTAGAGATAATCACCCATGATTACCGCTATCTCGTGGCTGAACTGCGCATTGACCGTGGGCTGGCCGCGGCGTAGGGCCGAGTGGTCTACCGAGTCGTCGTGAACGAGGGTGGCCACGTGGATGAGTTCGACGACCGCCCCGAGTGTAATCTCCCGATGTCCCACCTTGCCTGCGGCCTGCGCCGAGAGCAGCAGCAAGGTTGGGCGAAACATCTTCCCTCTGATCCGCAGCAGGTGCTCGTTGACCGCATCCACTAGGGGAAACTCTGCGCGGATGATGCGGCCCAATTCCCCAAATACATCGTCCAGGTCATCCTTGATGGGGTCCTGAATCACTGCCATGGACACGCGCGCGACACCACGTTCCATGATGTTCACCCGCTCGCTTGTGCCAGGTTCTTTACGCGCTCCCTGACGTCCTGAAAACCGATGTCGATGGAGAAGATGCGCTGGTAGTAGGCAAGGGCCCCACTGTTGTGGCCCTGCTCCTCTTCACAGCGTCCCAGCCAGTACAGCAGCCCTATCTTCTCATCGTCTCCGCCGGGCTCCGAGTCTACCGCCCGACGCAACACTGTCCCAGCAACAGCAAACTGCCCCTTGTCGTAGAAACAGAGCCCTAGCGCCTCAGCTGTTCTCAGGCGCCCCTCCCTGCCTCTAAGCGCCTTCTGGAACTCAGATATGGCCTCGTCGAGCAACCCCATCTCCCGGAACGCAACGCCAAGATCGTAGTGGGCTTGTGAATCATCGATATCGATGTTCGCATCGATGCCCTTCTTGAACTCCGAAAGCATGTCCTGGAAGTCGCGCTCTTCATCGCCGGTAGGTTCGTCGGTCTGAATCCGCATGCGGGTGTCGCGCACCTGATCCTCCTCGAGGATCAGTGCGCCCAGATCGACGAAGCTCTCCGCCGGTGGCCTTCTTGTGGATTCAACGGCAGGTGCAGCATCCGTAGTGGTACTCGCGCGACTCGGTTGTGCCAACCCGGTGGCTGGCGGTGCCTGTTCAGCTGCAGTCCCGGCATCGGCATCGTCAGGCATCAGCGTAGCGAGCGCGCTTTTCGCCCGCTCGCTTGCCGGGTCGTGTTCGAGCACCCTGCGGTAGACCACTTGTGCCCGCTCGATCAAACCGCTTCGCACGAGAGCGTCAGCAAGCTCGAGGTACGCCGCCGCCAAGGCAGTCCGATCGTTGACGCGGAAGGAGTACTCCACCCGCTTCTGATGGTAGTGGACACTGTTGGGCTCAACCCGGAGGATTTCGTCCGCTACTGACTGTGCGTGCTGCCAATCGTTAATGGCCTCGTACGAAGACAACGCTATGTCTAGCTCTTCCAGGCCCCGCTCCCGCTCCCCAAGTTCGATCAACGCCTCTCCAAGGCGTCGATGCGGATCCGGGTCGGCCGGATCATCCAATATCTGCGCCTCGAGTTCGGCCACGTATGGCGGTGCCGCATGGGTGCCCGGCCCCACCGACGGCTCTGTTACTACGGCGGTGGAGGAAATCCCAGCCTCATCGGCTTCTATGTCAATTGCTTCTTCCTCCTCCTCGTCCTCGATTTCCGCCGTAGTCACAGCTTCGTCGTCGT
>JBDGZZ010000062.1:0-17518 GCA_039588335.1 Gemmatimonadota bacterium
ACCGATCCGCTCCGCTAGCGCTGGCTAGATCACCTTCCGGGGCACCCCCTTTTCCTGAATTTGCATATCGTCACAGTTGACGGCTGCTACGCCGCCTGCTGTCCTACCGAATTCCCCTTGTCCCACGGCACTACTGGCGCGATTGGAACCAGCGGTTCGTGGCATCCAGCACCGCGAGAACGGCTGCTTGCTCGGGCGCCTCTCTCACCTCTGCCGTACCGGTGAGCATTCGCGTCTCACGACCGTCCACCACGTGGACTCCCGCGACCACGAGCTCCTCATCGAACGCCTCGATGATCTTGACACCTTCCAGCTGGAACGTTCCCCGAGGCAGCGCCTTGTCCAGAGCGGCCACGGCCGCCCTCGCCGCTGCTTGCAGGCGGGCCCTCGTGGTCTCAGCGGCTTCTTCCTCGCCAATGACCTCTTGCCCGTTCACATCCAGCGTAACTGCAAACCGTACACGATGAGGCGCAGCGGCAACCAACTCAAGCGATTGGTACACAACTCCTCGGCGGAGAGCCTCGTACTTCACGGCCGTCTCCTCGAGCGCCTCGATCGGCTCGACCTCCGCTGTCTGTGCCACGCTGATCTTGCGGTGGTCTACCTTGATCCCAAGATGCGCAAGCAATGCGCTCTCAACGTTGCGCACCACTTGTTTGGGGGATACGCCGCTGCTTGCTAGAACGTGTACTTCTTGGATCTCACCTACCGGTGAGACAACGACTCGCGCCGAGAGGATTCCCTGTAGGCTCTGGAGCAGGTTCTCGGCCCGCTTTACGCCCCAAGGATCGGGTACACGGGCGTCCTGCTCGTCACCTCCTGGATGGGTCTGAGTCGGCTGTCCCGGATTGCGCTCCAGACCACTCTGGCTCAAGCTTGCTCCCGCGTTGCATTGGTCGAGTCCGTTTCCGCCATCACCACCCGATTGCCTCCCTGGGCCTTCGCTTGGTACAAGGCCCGATCTGCCTCTCTGAGTGCGTCTCCCAACTCTTCAGCCCCGGGATCGTGGCAGGATACGCCGATCGAAACCGACACATCACCTTCCCCGAACCCCTGACCCTTCCCGAACGACTCCACCGCCTCCCTGACCATCTCACCAACGCGACGCGCACCCTCCAAATCAGTTCGGACCAGCACAAGCACGAACTCGTCTCCGCCATATCGCGCCGCTAGATCTGTCTTTCGTACACTGTGCTCCAACTCCCGCCCGACACCTTCGAGAACCTTGTTCCCTGCCTCATGGCCATAAACGTCGTTGACACTCTTGAATTCATCCATGTCGACGAACAAAACGCCAAACGGCTCACCACTTCGGTCGCTGCGCGCCACCTCCTGCTCCAACCGTTCCCGCAACATCCGGAAAGTCGCAAGTCCGGTCAGCTCGTCCACCGCCGCCACCCTTATCGCTTCCTCCGCCCGACGCTCCTGGTACGGTGGACACTGCCTAAGCGTCGCCCTCCCATCGAGCAATGCCACCGCGAATGCCTCGCAAGTAGAGTAGCCACAGGCACCACAGTCCCATGGGCTTCCTCCCGGAGCGTGACCGATCATGTGAATCACCCGATCGATCTCACCCTGGGGTGGCTCTTGTCCGTCGCGGTGTAGCTCGAACGCACGATCCAGCCGCACCCTGATCCCCTGATCTACAACAGGCTCTTCTGACCGCGGTGGCTCCGTATCGGTCACGACTCGCCGGCGCCAGAAAAGCTCTTCCTTGGGCCCCATCAGCGGGTGGTCCAGACATCCTTCACAGGGGAGGATATCCACGAATCCCAAGTCCAATCGGTCTACAGCGACCGCGTGCGCTACTGCTCCCAACACTCCCAAACCACGCATCTTGCGAAACCGCCGACTAGCCTGATGCTCCCCTTGCAACACCGGAAGCGGGAGACCACCCGCGGCACTCACGTGGCGTTGCCTCACTTCAGGGATCCGCTCGTAATGCTGGGGCTGGCTCGACAGTTCCACCCCCCTCTTCTCGAACAGACCACCCAGTTCATCGAACGTCAGCGCTGCATCAACGTGAGGGTTTGTCTCGGCCAAACACACACCCACGTAGACCAGTCCCACATGGTCGCCGTACAACGCCCGGTGGTAGGAAGCCTCAGCCCCAAGTGGCGTCTTGATCGGTGCCATGTACGGGACCAACTCCGGGTACTCCGACTGGATTCGCTCGATCACCACCGGGCAGGTCGATCGAATCATCGTTCCCCAATTGGGGTCAGCCCACAGCTTTCCGTACTCCTCCGCCACCAACTCGTCGCCCACCACACCGTGATGTACCGCCCTAAACCCAGACCTGTAGCAGGCATTCACCACCTGCTCAGGCGTGTGAGGGTAGAAGTGGACGGCTGCTTCCACAGCCAGTATCAGGACCGCGTTTCCGCTCTCAGCTAGCTGAAGCGCCCGGTCCACGTCGCCCTTAACCCGTATTGCCCCATGCGGGCATTCCGGCAGGCATGCTCCCGACCTGATGCATGTGTCGTCAACGATCTGGACCGTAGGTCCGTCAACCGCGATCGCCTTGGCCGTACAAACTCGCACACAGGCCAGGCAGCTCACGCACCTGTCAGGGTCGATCTCAAACCGCACTAGTAGCTCGCCGGGCCAAGAGAGAAGCCGGGATTGGGCGTACTAGTTTCCTTAAAGGGCCAAAACGGACCTCTACTATAGCGACGGAAATGTCGCAAAGTCAATAGGATAAAGCGGTTCAACGCACTAAAATTCAGTGACTTAGATCACCTTTCTTAGAAATCACTGGAGGCGCTCCGCCACGCAAGTTTAGGCGAACGGCAATCGAGATTTCGGCTAGGCACATCTTGACCACTGGCCTACTCACTCTATCACGCCGTGACTCCCCCCCAGACTGCACGAGGAGCATCTTCCAGCTATGCACTGCCCGGTTTAAACTGCTTCTACCATGGGTAGAAATCAGAACACGGCCTTTCCCCGCCCGTATTCGGACAAGGTAGTGCTGGCGACACACCGGGCCAAGAAGTGGTCCCGAAGGGACCCATGTTCCTCATATTTCCAGCCAGGATCGTGCCAGCTTTAGCCGCCGGTTCTACCCGATGCGTGAAACGTCTGCAATGTGCTACAACGGTGCTGGCGGCACATTCGGGGCTTCCGCGGGTTCTAACCTCTATTTGACAAAGCACCTAAGTTGACAGTGGACATGAGACATATCCGTAGATCTAAAAGAACTCCGGGAACCCGGCAGTCCCGATGCGTTGGTTCTGATTCCCGCGCGTTTGGATCCGTCACAGTAGCTCTGCTGGCATCGGTCGCTGCTTGGATGCCGCTCGAAGCACAGTCTATAAGAGGTACGGTGGTTAGTCACACTACCGAGCACGCAGTTCCGGACGCATCGGTCATGTTGGTCAACCAACAAGGCCGCATCAAGTCGATCACGCTGACGGACTCGGCGGGGGTCTACTCCTTCACTGGCCTGGAACCGGGCATCTACTCTTTGCGAGTCGACGCACCAGGGTTCAACACGCTGAATGGTGTGCTCTTTCGCGCTCGGGCCAGCCAAAGCCTCTCATTTGACCTTCGCGTGTGGGAACTGACGGAACTAGCTCCGGTAGTTGTCGAGGCCGAGAGAGAACCGTTCGCACCCGGACCACTGGCGGGCTTTTACGAACGTCAGAGAATGGGCCGCGGTTCCTTTATCACCAGGGAAGATATGGAGAATCAAGGATCGGCTCGTTTCACCGACGTCCTCCGCATGACCCCTGGCGTAGACATCGTCCCACTTCGAAGTAGCTATACGGTCCGAATGAAGAGCGCCGTCCGGATTGGCGGGGACTGTCCTCCCGTATTGTGGGTCGACAACGTGAGATGGGGGTCCATTGACTTGGACGGCGGTCCGGATCGTGAGTTATTCCCTTCGGATCTGGAGGGGATCGAGGTCTACACGCCCGCACAGGTTCCGCCCGAGTTTGCATCCACCGAAGCCCTGTGCGGAGTGGTGGTCGTCTGGACCAGGCGGGCTCCCTGAGATTCACCAGGGTTCCGACACGGAGCCACCTGGGTCCCATGCCCGGAGGTTCTCCTGGCAGCATCCATTTGACTAGCCCTCGACTCCACCGCTCACACAGTCCACTCGAGACTGGCTGCCGATCCGGAGGACCGCATGCCGGAACAAACAGATCGTTGAGGGGCTTCGCCATTCGTTGACCAACCGTGCTCGGACTGCCAAATTTTTGCGTAGAGGCCAATCTGGAGCTTGTCGTGCAGAGCACCGTCCCCACTCATTGCCGATCCGAATCCGCACTCTTCAAGCGCTGGGAAATTCCGCAGCGACATCGATGGACCAGCCAGTCTAGGAACAGGTGGCGGCTGCACTTGGTTCTAGTGGGTGCGATGTTGTACACAGCGATACCGACAGTCACTGCTCAGAGCGTGAAGGGAGTCGTCAAGGATGCCGGGAGCGGAATGCCCGTTGCCGATGCCTCGGTAGTGCTCCTGGACGACAAGGGCAAGATTCAGCGAGGCACGCTGAGCGAACTCGACGGGTCATACACGATCACAGCACCCAAGTCGGGCAGGTATAGCATCCGCGTGGGCGCCGCCGGTTACAATACGACGGACGCACCGGAGTTCGAGCTGAGCGACGGTCAGGTGTCCGAGATCGACATCATGTTGGCCTCAACCACCGAGTCGGGACCGCCGGGATTCGAGGCACGCAAGAATCGCGGCGAGGGAGAGTTCCTCACGCGCGCAGAGATCGAAACGATGGGCTCCGGCCAGCTAACTGAGGTGCTGCGGTATGTGCCGGGTGTTACGATTGTTCGGTTACCCGTGGCTGAACGGGAGGCCAGTGCTGAAGAGGTGAAGCGGGGCGGACGGAGTTCCTACCAGACTGTGCGGGTAAAGCCTGACCGGGAGACAGCCGGGGCAAGGCATGTTGCGGAGGAGGCCCCAGACTGTGTACCGGTGTTGTGGGTAGACGGACAGTGGTGGGGCCCGCTAGATGAAGCGAGTGATGGCGGCCTCGACGGCAAGTTCCTACCGATCGACATCGAGGCGATAGAGATCTACAGCCATCCATCGATCCTGCCGGACCAGTTCAACAGCGGCAAGGATGCACAGGATTGCGGCGTTGTAGTTCTCTGGCTCATAAAGAAGGACTGAGACGGCTTTGTGCCCCCCTCCCCCTCGAGGAGTGTAGGCGGGAGGGGGGAAAGGAACGCCGACACCATGCAGGTATCAACGGTACTCTTCTCCGCAATCACAGTCTCACTCCTCACCACACCGGGTGTGCTGGCCCAGACTATCAAAGGCCATCTGGTGGATCAAGTCAGCGAACAGCCCATTGCCGCAGGCTTTGTCGTCCTGCTGAACGACAGCTCTCAGGAAGTCGGTCGTGCACTCACGGACGGCAGCGGTAACTTCGAGATCAGCGCGCCCGGGCCGGGCCAGTACAGCCTGCGGTCCGCCGTCATCGGCATTTGGAGCACCGTCACTCCGTCCTTCGAGCTGACTGCCGATCAGGACATCCAGATCCAGTTCGCGATACGGGCGTTGATCGTTACCCTCCCAGCAGTGCTAGTCGAGGACGAGCGGACGTGTGAGGGCCCGCCCGAAGCTGGAATGGCGGCTGCTACGCTCTGGGAGGAAGCCCGGAAAGCGCTGGACGCCGTTGCGTGGACAGAGCGGCAAGGAATGTTGCGCCACGAGCTGGTGGTCTACGAACGCGATCTCGATCCCAACACTCTGGAGGTGACAGGTTCGCGCTCCTGGACATTGAGTGACGTCTACCGCGGAAGTCCTTGGCTCACCATAACATCCGACTCGGCGATCACGGCCGATTCGTTGGCAGCTTCAGGTTATATCCGACGGTCTCAGGATGGCGGATACGCTTACACAGGACCCGATGCGAATGTGTTGTTGTCCGACATGTTTGCGCGATTCCATTGTTTTGGGGTTCGTGAGGGCCAAGATGACCGTGCAGGATTCGTCGGATTGGCTTTCACGCCCGTGCTAGGACGTTCGGTTCCCGAAGTCGCAGGCGTGCTGTGGTTGGACCAGCGAACTGCTGCGTTGCGGTTTCTGGATTACCAATATGTAAACAACCCAGTTGGAATCGAGTCTGAGAAGATTGGTGGGAGAGTCGAATTTGAAAGACTCCCCACCGGCGCCTGGATCGTGCGCCGCTGGTGGATCCGAATGCCGATCGTGGGAACTCGCCAACGCGGGTTCAGCGACTTCATGAGGGAGAGTTACCTCAAGACAATAGAAGAGGACGGTGGTTGGGTAAGCGAGGTACGCACCCTGAATGGAGAAGTGATCCAGCGCGCGGGGGTAGCAACGCTGACCGGGAGTGTGTTGAATCTCAGGACAGCAGCTCCGCTGCCAAGAGCTAGAATAGTACTGGTGGGAACCGGGTACGAGACTTACACCGATCAGCAAGGGCAGTTTCGCTTCGACGATGTGCCCGAAGGGACGTACCGGATTTCCTATGGTGATGAGATTCTGGACGCTCTCGGATTCGTTCCCCCATTGGTCGAAGTGACTCTAGCATTGGACCAGCCGCAGGCCGTCACGATGGTGATTCCTTCGCTCCAGCAGTTATGGTCCGGTCTCTGCCCGCGCAGCGATCCGAACCAGGGTGGCATCGTATCAGGTTTCGTCCGCGATTCCATCTCAATGGAGCCGGTCTCCGGGGCTCAGGTATTGATCTACAGGTCGGGCAGCGGAACCGGCCCCGGTGGTGACCCAAGAGCTCAGACCGAAGTCATGACGAACTGGGCAGGCCACTTCCGGATCTGTGACCTGCCTGGAGGGGAGGCGTGGACCGTCGAAGTCAGACGAGCCGATGAGTTTGGGGTAGCCGTTAGGTCAGTGGACGTGACGGTTGGAGTTGGTGACATCATGCGGACGGATTTTGCGGTGCCGACGGGGGGCTGACGGAGTCACCTCATCCCATCTCATACTCCTTGATTTTCCGGTACAACGTCCGCTCGCCAATCCCAAGTTTCTCTGCAGCCTTTCGGCGATTGCCTCGGGTCTCCTTGAGGGCTGCTTCTATCGCGGCCTGTTCCACATCCGCCATCGTCATGCCCGCCCGGTACACGACTTCTTCATCGCGTGTCACAGATTGGCGATCCATTAGCTCAGTGCTCGCGAACGGCGTGATTTCTTCAAACTCCGCTGGCTGCGCCCGAGCAACGTCGATCACCTCCACACGCTGGGGTGCGTCTTCTACCCGACGCCGCAGGTCCTCTACCTGCAACTTGAGCTCAACCAGACTGCGAAAGATGAACTCCAGTTCGTTGCCCTGCACCTGCCTCGCCTGTTGTGGCACGCGCATGGGTAACAACCGTGTTCCACCCTCCCTGATGTCATCAGGTATATCGCTTGCTCGGACTTCTCTTCCCGGAGCCAGTACAAACATGGAGTCGATGAGGTTGCGGAGTTGACGCACGTTTCCGGGCCAATCCGCGTTCACCAGGATTTCCATGGCGGCGTGAGTAACCCCTGGAAACTCCCGGCCGTGGGTCTGGCTCAACTCTCGAACAAAGTCCCTGATCAAGACAGGTATGTCGCCCTTGCGCTCGCGGAGTGGAGGCAGATAAATGTTTAGAACGTTCAGGCGGTAGTAAAGGTCGTCCCGGAACTCCCCTAATGAGACCTGCTCCTTCATCGGCCGATTCGTTGCAGCGATCACACGTACGTCGACCTTGATTGACGCGGTCCCGCCGACACGGAAGAACGAGCGGCTCTCTAGCACGCGAAGCAGTTTGACCTGAGTGGCAACGGGCATCTCTCCAACCTCATCGAGAAACAACGTTCCCCCGTCTGCCAACTCGAACCGACCTAGTCGGCGTTCAGCTGCACCGGTAAAGGACCCCTTCTCGTGCCCGAACAACTCCGATTCCAGCAGCGTCTCCGGTAGGGCGGAGCAGTTCACGGCTATGAACGGGCCTTCCCGCCGGGGTGACAGTTCGTGGATAGCGTGCGCCACGAGTTCCTTGCCCGTACCCGATTCACCCTCGATGAGAACTGTGCTGGAAACAGGTGCCATCTGTTCGATCTTCACCAGCACTTCGTTAATGGCCGAACTTTCACCGAGAATCTTGGTCCGCTCCTGCAAACGACGCTGGTCCACCAATTGGTGGACAGTTGCTGCCACTTCAGCCGGATCAATCGGTTTTCGCAGCCATGCAGTGAGTCCCGTCTGTCTTGCAAGATCCTGGGGTTTCGGAGCGGCCGTCTCGACGAGGCCAAGCGTCGGGATCGAGCGATCCCTTGCCAGGGCGATCAGCACCTCGGCTGGTCTCTCCCTCAAAGAGCCCGTCAGCAGAACGACGTGCTGCTCCCCGTCGCGCAGCAAGCCCACCGGATCATCCTGGGACGACACCATGACGGTATCAAACCCGGCTTCCTCGAGTGGAGCGTTCGAGCGAACCGCGGCCTCGAGATCATCCATCGTGATCAGGATTCTGGCAGTCATTCGTGATCAGATGTCTCGTTTCGTAGGAGTTGCACGGCGTGTCCTATCAACGGCGCCAGAGTCGTGACGCCGTCCCTGACACCGCCAGGACTACCCGGCAAGTTGACTATGAGAGTCGTACCCCGCGTTCCAGCCAAGCCTCGCGAAAGGACACTGAACGGGACTTTTGCCCGACCATCGACGCGCATGGCATCGGTTATACCAGGAGCTTCTCGCTCCAAAACGGCTCTCGTGGCTTCGGGAGTTACGTCTCTTGGCCCCAGTCCCGTCCCACCAGTCGTGAGGATAACATCGGCCACGCCGTCATCCGCCCAACGTACAAGCGTCCCCGCGATGAGGTCGGTCTCGTCAGCCACGACATCCCGAGCAGTGAGCTCATACCCACTGTCCGCCACCCACTCGGCGATTGTGTCACCCGAGATATCGGTCCTCTGACCCACCGCACCCGCATCGGACACCGTCAGCACGGCCACACGAATTTGCATGCGAGGTTCTGGGTTACGCCTTGCTTGTCCGCACGCTCCCGTTCTTGAAGAACGGCATTTCTGTCACTACAGCCTCGACGCGCCTACCGCGACAATCGATCTCCACCGCAGCTCCCGGCTGCGCAGAGTGAGTGGGCAGGTATGTTGTGCCGATTGGCTTCTCGAGACTGGGGCTGAACCCACCACTTCGCACTATGTCCACGTTATGTCCTGCGAGATACACATCGTAGCCATGTCTTGGGATTGCTCCCTTGGACTCCACCGTGTATCCGACGAGCTTTCGCGTAGCACCTCCAGTGCCTTTCACCTGCTGCAGAACACCCTTTCCTGTGAACGGTGCTCCCTTGTTGAGCTTCACGATCCAGCCCAGACCTGCCTCGTAAGGATTGACAGTGTCGTCTATATCATTGCCGTAGAGCGGGTACCCCATCTCCAGTCGCAGTGAGTCACGCGCGCCCAATCCGATCGGCTCGGCGCGCCCTTGACCCACTAGAGCACGCCACATCACTTCCGACGACAACGGCCGGAAGTAGAGTTCAAACCCATCCTCACCCGTGTAGCCCGTTCGGGAAATAAAACAATCAACTCCGGCTACCTGCCCAGCATCAAAATGGTAGTAGGCGATTCTCGACACATCGTTGTTGGTGAGTGACCCCACCAATTCCTCACTCTTCGGGCCCTGCACGGCAAGTAGAGCCACGTCATCCGAGATGTCCTTCAATCGAACATTGATCCCCGCCTTATGGCTCAGTACGTGGTCCCAATCCTTTTTCACATTTGCTCCGTTGACGACCAGCATGAGCCGGTCCTCAAAGCGGTACACGAGGCAATCGTCAACAAAGGTTCCCTTTTCAGTGAGGAGCGCTGAATATTGGGCCTGGCCCTCGTCGAGCGCAGAAACATCGTTGCAGGTCAATCGGTTCACGAACGCGTTGCGATCGGGTCCGCTCACCTCAAACTCGCCCATATGCGAAACATCGAAGACTCCGACTGCCGTACGAACGATCTCATGTTCCCTGGAGATCCCAGTAGGGAACTGCACTGGCATCTCGAAACCCGCGAAGGGTACGATCTTGCCCTTGTTCGCGACGTGAAAATCATAGAATGGAGTCCGCTTCAAGCTCTCTCCTGTCATGACGCTTCCTTTCAACCCATTAGCGTGGCGAGCAACGCCATCTGCACATGCAATCGGTTCTCCGCCTGATCAAACACTCTTGATTGGGGCCCGTCGATAACCTCTTCGGCTACTTCCTCGCCACGGTGAGCTGGAAGGCAGTGAAGGAAGATCGCATTGTCCGCCGCCAACCCCATTAGTTCAGAATCGATCGTGTAGCCCTTGAAGGCTAGCCGACGCACCTCAGCATCAGATTCCTGTCCCATAGACGCCCACACGTCGGTGTTTACGACATGCGCATCACGCACAGCCTCGTCGGGGTCTTCGAAGATGTTGACCTCGGTCTGCTGCTTGGCGCGGTTGAAGATATCACGATCCGGTTCGTACCCCTCGGGGCACGCCAGCCGCAACTCGAAGCCAAACAGCGCAGCGGCGTTGAGCCATGAGTTGGCCATGTTGTTGCCGTCGCCAACCCAGGCTACGACTCTTCCATCCCAGCCACCCAACGCCTCCACAACTGTGAACATGTCGCTCAAAACCTGACACGGATGGAGCAGATCAGTAAGCCCGTTCACGACAGGGATGGATGCGCGGCGAGCTAACTCCTCCACATCGGCGTGTGAAAAGGTGCGGATCATGATGCCGTCGACGTACCGCGACAGCACGAGGGCCGTGTCAGAGATTGTCTCTCCACGACCTAGCTGCATGTCTTGCGACGAGAGAAAGATCGCGTGCCCACCAAGACGATATGCGCCGACTTCAAAGGACACTCGGGTACGAGTGCTGCTCTTCGCAAATATCATCGCCAGAGTCTTGCCGGACAGCGGTTGTTCCCGGTACTTGCCAGATTTCATGGCCGCAGCTAGCTCAAACAGCTCTCCAGCCTCTCCGGCTGAGATGTCGGAAATCCGAAGAAAGTCTCGTTTTGGCATGTTTATCACTAGATAGTCGGTCAAAATGACAGTGTGTGAGGGGAACGTAGCTCTGCGGAGGCAACGTGTAAAGGACGTGGAATGGGCTGCTCTACTAGAGTATGTACTTCCTTAGATCCTCGTCGTCGACGATGCTCATCAGCCGTTCGCGCACCTGAGGTCCATCAAACACTATCCTCTTCTCAGACACATCTGGCAGATCAAAGAGTACGTCTTCGAGCAGTGTAGTCATCACGGTGTGGAGCCTACGCGCACCGATGTTCTCCATTCGGTCATTCATGAGCATGGCAATTCGGGCAATTTCGCTGACGCCTTCGTCCGTGAACTCGAGACTGGCACCCTCAGAAGCGCATAGGGCTTGGTACTGCTTGACTAACGAATTCTCCGGCTCTGTCATGATGCGCACGAAGTCCTCGCTAGAAAGGGACGAAAGCTCAGTGCGGATTGGGAATCTTCCTTGCAGCTCCGGGATCAGATCCGAAGGTTTGGCCACATGAAAGGCGCCGGCCGCTACGAACAGGATGTGATCACTTCGGACATAACCGTATCGCGTTTGCACCGTGGATCCTTCCACGATCGGCAGCAAGTCACGCTGGACCCCCTCCCGTGATACATCTGGCCCCGCCTGACTGCGCTCTCCCGCAATCTTGTCCAGCTCATCGATAAAGATGATTCCGTGGTTCTCGACCCGGTCTAACGCCTCGTTGACCACGTCATCCATCTCTACGAGTCGTTTTAGCTCCTCATCAATCAGGATCCGTCGCGCTTCGGCGACCTTGACAGTCCGTTTCTTTGTGCGCTTCGGAAGAAAGTCCTGGAGCATTTCGCCGATGTTCATGTCGGGCGCGTCCATGCCGGGTTGTGGCTGTATGAACTCCAATGCCGGGAATGCCTGCTGTGAGACCTCGATCTCCACCTCACGTTCCTCCAGTTTGCCATCGTGCAAGAGTTGACGCAGCTTGTCTTGCGTTCTTCGATGACGCTCCGGATCGACTCCTTCACTTTCGCTAGAGTCTTCTGTTCTCACTTCACCGCCCGATGAAACGACGAACAACGGACGAGTCGGGGGCTCACTGGACTTCTCTGCAGCGACAGCTCCTGGCAGATGGGGCGACTGCTGACCTTGCGACGACGGATGCGCCCCTGGACCGGCTGGTGCCGTCGCGGGACTCGGAAACAGCAACTCGACGAGCTTGTCGTCAGCACGCTTTTCAGCGGTCGGAAATACGTCCTCCTCCCGCTCACTCCGGACCATGTTGATACCCGCATCCACCAGGTCCCGAATCATCGACTCGACGTCGCGCCCGACATAACCCACTTCGGTGAACTTGGAGGCCTCAACTTTGATGAACGGGGCTCCTGCAAGCCGCGCCAGGCGCCGCGCGATCTCAGTCTTACCAACCCCAGTAGGGCCGATCATGATGATGTTGTTGGGGAGAATCTCATCACGTAGTTCTTCGGGCGCTTGTTGTCGCCGCCACCGATTACGGATCGCGATGGCTACAGATTTCTTGGCGGCCTGTTGGCCAACGATATAGCGATCAAGTTCAGCAACGATCTGTCGAGGAGCCAGCTCTTCAAGCCACGGAAGGGCCTCAGGACCAGTGTCCAGTGTTTCCAGCTTCTCGTCCGCATGGTTCGGCTCTTTGGTCATCTATCGATTAGCGCGACACAAGTTGCGCTACTCCAACTCGAGAATGGTAATCTTGTCATTTGTGAAGACGCAGATGTCAGCCGCAATTTCCAGGCTCTGCTGCACAATCTCCTTGGCGGAAAGTGCCGAGTGAACACTCAGCGCCCGGGCCGCGGCCAACGCGTAATTCCCCCCGCTGCCAATCGCGACGATACCGTCATCAGGCTCGATCAGCTCACCACTGCCACTAACAACGAAAGAGTGTTCCTTGTTCGCCACCGACAGAAGTGCTTCAAGACGCCGTAGAACCCGGTCGCTGCGCCAGTCCTTGGCAAGTTCGACTACGGCGCGAGAGAGATTCCCGGGATACCGTTCGAGCTTTTCTTCGAATTTCTCAAACAGAGTAAAAGCATCGGCTGCCGCTCCGGCAAACCCCGCCAGCACTCGGCCACCACCCAACACACGGACCTTGTTGGCATAAGCCTTCATGACCGTGTCTCCCACGGTAACCTGTCCATCACCACCCATGGCCACTCGGTCGCCTTTTCTGACGCTCAATATGGTCGTCGCGTGGAATGGCAACTGTTCCATAAGTCCTTTCCTCTCCTCCACCTCCCACTGTCTCCCAAAGACAACAGGAGACAGGGATAAGGCAGCATCTACGCTCGTGGGTGCGCCTGGTTATAGACTCTCTTCAGTCGCTCCACACTCGTATGAGTATACACTTGTGTCGTACTCAACGAAGCGTGCCCCAGTAGCTCCTGCACCGCTCTCAGATCGGCACCAGCATCCAGCATATGCGTGGCAAAACTGTGCCGCAGACTGTGGACCCTGAGTCCTGATCCGTCGTCGAGCATGCGTAGGACTTGCCCTACCACATGCTGCACGCCACGGGGAGTGAGTCGTCTCCCTCTGGTTGACAGAAACACCGCTCTACGGTCCCCGCGCCCCCGAGGAAGCCTAGCCAACAGCGCATCACGTTCACCGTAGTATCTCCTCAACGCTTTGGCGGCATAGCTCCCGATCGGAACGAGTCGCTCCTTCTTGCCCTTACCCCTGATCTTCACGAGATCCGACACCACATCGACGTGTGGCAGATCCAAACCCGACAACTCCGACAGCCGCATACCTGTTGAATAGAACGTTTCCAGGATCGCTAGGTCGCGCGTCGGCTTGAACCCGCCTTCTTCCGCCAATGTCTCGGCAAACTCGAACATCAGGTCTACCTGTGCCCTATCCAGCACAGCCGGGAGTCGTCGCTCCAGCTTCGGGATTCGGACACTGGCGGCCGGGTTCTCCTCAGTCCCATACCGTGCGTTCAGGAATCGATACAATGCGCGCAAGGCCGAGATCGACCTAGCTACAGATCGCTTGGCCAAACCCTGCCGCTGCAGTTCACCCATGAAACTGCGAATCGCGAGGCGATCCAATGTTGACCAATCCCAACCGGATCCACCGAAGTAATCGTCACAGAATTCCTGGAATGCCATGAGATCCCGACCGTAGGCGATCACGGTGTTCACTGAGTCCTGCCGCTCCTTGGATAAGAACTCCAAAAAGTCCTTCACCTCCGGCCGAGCCTTGGCTTCGTTCATACCGGCACCGCGGCAAACTCATTCGCGAACGACCGCATTGCTGACACTGCACGGTCGGCCAAAATCTCCCGCCTCCTTCTCTTGTCACGCTCACGCTTGCTGAGAGGGGGTAACAACCCGAAGTTTGCGTTCATAGGCTGGAAGTGGTCAGGATCGGCTTGGTGCACATAGCGCATCAGCGCACCGAGCATGGTCTCCGCCGGCGGAACCACCGGGGTCTCACCTGCCAACATTCGAGCAAAGTTGATCCCCGCCATAAGGCCAGTTCCCAGAGATTCTGTATAACCTTCAACTCCAACTAGCTGACCCGCAAACAACAGTCGTGACTCGTCCCGGGCCGAATGGTGCTGTGAGAGGGCCAGAGGCGAATTCAGATAAGTATTGCGGTGAATGCTGCCATAACGTAAGAACTCAGCCTCACGGAGGCCGGGAATCATGCGGAAGACATGCTGTTGCTCTGGAATACGCAATCGCGTCTGGAAGCCAACCAAATTCCACATCTGAGCTGCCATGTCTTCTTGACGGAGCTGGACTACTGCGTGCGGCTCCCTGCCCGTTTCTGGATGAGGCAGTCCTACCGGCTTCATGGGTCCAAAGCGGAGGGTGTCGGTGCCACGCCGAGCCATCTCCTCAACCGGCAGGCAGCCCTCGAAGTACGGGACCACATCAAAGGCGTGGGCTCGATGCTGGTCGGCACCCGTGAGAGACTCCACGAATCGGACATACTCATCGGACGAAAACGGGCAGTTCAAGTAGTCTGCACCACCGCCCTTGCCGTAACGCGACATCCGATACAAACACGTCCAATCGAGTGACTCTCCACTCACTATGGGGGCGATGGCATCGTAGAATGCCAGAGAGTCCAGGCCGAGTCTTCTCCTGATCGCTACGCTGAGCGCATCTGAT
Source organism: Gemmatimonadota bacterium (assembly GCA_039588335.1). Lineage (GTDB taxonomy): Bacteria > Gemmatimonadota > Gemmatimonadetes > Gemmatimonadales > GWC2-71-9. The sequence goes on from JBDGZZ010000062.1 coordinate 15,124, forward strand.
GTGAGCGGTCCGGTGGCCACTATACCTTCCCGCGGTATCTCTGACACTTCTTGTCGCTCGAGGGTGACGTTGGGATGGGACGAGACCCGCTGTGTTACCTCGCGACTGAACACATCTCGATCCACTGCCAAAGCTGCTCCGCCCGGCACGCGGGCCGAGTCGGCCACATCTAGCAGAAGGCTACCAAGCAAGCATAGCTCGGCCTTTAGCAGGCCGTGTGCGTTGGTTACCTCAGTTGACTTGAAGGTGTTGCTGCAGACGATCTCTGCAAGTTGGTCGGACTTGTGAGCAGGAGTGCCGCGCTTCGGCCGCATCTCGAACAGGGTCACGGCCACGCCGCGTTCAGCCAGTGCCCATGCGGCTTCGCACCCTGCGAGACCGCCTCCGACAATTACTACGCTCACTTGGACGCCGTGGTGCCGGCTTCCTCCTTGGCCACGAATTCGTTCTCACACTTGACGCACCGGAAGTAGTCACCACGTGCTTTGGTCGAACGCGTCTCCGCACCATCGTAGCCACAGGAGGGACATTTTTTCGGTACCGGCCGATACCATGTTGAGAAGTCGCAATTCGGATAGTTAGAGCATCCAAAGAACGACCGCCCTCGTTTGGTGCGTCTCTCGGTAAGATCACCGTTGCCACACCGGGGACACTTGACACCCAGCGGAATCGGACGAGTGTGCTTGCACTTGGGATACCGAGTGCACGCAAGGAACTCTCCGTATCGGCCGGTCTTGATGACCATCGGAGCTTCGCACTCGCGGCAGACTTCATCGGTTGGCCGGTCGGGAACCTTGTCCTGCCTCAGAGGTTTGGTGTGACGGCACTCAGGGTAGTTGGTGCAAGCTATGAACGGTCCGAACCGCCCACTCTTGACGGTGAGCTTTCCACCGCAGTCGGGACATGGCTCCTTCTCAATCTCTTTTACGTCGAAGGCTTCCCTGATCATTGCTGCAGTGTCGACCTTCTCCAGCGCTCTGGCAAATGGGCCGTAGAAGTTTTCCAGAACCTTGCGCCACGCCAACTCGCCTTCTTCTACCTTGTCCAGCTCCGTCTCCATCTCAGAAGTGAACTCGACATTGAAGATATCCGGAAAGCGACTGATTAAAACGCGCGTCACGGTTTCGCCAAGCTCGGTCGGGTAGAATCGTTTGCTCTCCATACGAACATAGTTACGATCTCGTAACGTCCCCACGATGCTGCTGTACGTGCTGGGCCTTCCTATTCCCAAAGTCTCCAGCTCTTTCACCAAACTAGCTTCGCTGAACCGCGGTGGTGGCTCGGTGAAGTGTTGTTTCGGAACGATGCCCAAAACGGCGGCCTTGTCCCCTGCCTTGAGCGCCGGTACCGGAGATAGTTCCTCGAACGTCTTCTCGTCTTCGACTTCCTTGGCCTCGTAGTAGAGGACGTGGAACCCGTCGAACACCACGATTGACCCTGTGGCGCGGAACAAGTACTGATCGATCTCGAAATCCAGGGTAGTGGTATCGTATACTGCCGGGGTCATCTGGGACGCTACAAAACGCTGCCATATCAGCTTGTACAGGCGCTTCTGGTCCGGGGTCAAGTATTTCTTGATCCGGTCCGGGGTGTGCGTGACGTTGGTCGGCCGAATGGCTTCGTGCGCGTCCTGTGCGCGAGCCGACTTCTTGGTGCGATAAACATTCGGCTTTGCAGGCAGGTACCGTTCGTCGTACTTCTCCCTGATGAAATCTCGTACATCATCGATCGCACTCTGGGCTACACGCGTGGAGTCGGTACGCATGTAGGTAATCAGTCCAACAGCCCCTTCATCTCCCAGTTCAACACCTTCGTAGAGTTGCTGTGCACAGCTCATGGTCCTGCGCGATGAGAACCCCAAGCGTTTGGCCGCTTCCTGCTGCAGAGTGCTGGTAATGAATGGGGGAGCCGCCTTCTTGCGGCGCTGCTTTCTCTGTACTTCAGAAACGACAAAATCCCGACCTGTGACCGCGGAGACGACTGCATTGGCGTCGGCCTCGGAACGAAGGTCGGGCTTACGGCCCTTGACCTTGTGGAGCTTGGCGGTGAACTGCTTCTTCTCTGCCTCGAGCTCGGCCTCTATCGACCAATATTCCTTCGGCTTGAACGCCCTGATTTCAGCCTCTCGCTCAACAATCAGGCGCAGGGCAACGGTCTGGACTCGACCGGCTGATAGGCCCGTCTTCACAGACTTCCAGAGTAATGGGCTCGCCTTGTACCCCACTAGACGATCCAGAATCCGCCGTGCCTGTTGTGCCTCCACCTTGCGTTCGTCTATCCGGGCCGGGTGTTCGATCGCGTCGGCTACCGCCTCTTTGGTTATTTCGTGAAACAGAACGCGGTGTACACTGCTACCGTTGCCGATCTGTTCGGCAACGTGCCACGCGATCGCCTC
>JBDGZZ010000063.1:0-45710 GCA_039588335.1 Gemmatimonadota bacterium
GATCGCCTCTCCTTCGCGGTCGGGGTCCGTGGCCAGAAAGACCGCTGAGACACTCTTGGCGGCTCGTTTGAGTTCGGAGAGAGTCTTCCCCTTGCCTCGAATGGTCACGTATTTGGGCTGGAACCCCTTTTCTACTTCCACCCCCAGCTCCCGCTGGGGCAAATCGCGAACGTGCCCCACCGTCGCCTTGACGGCGTAACCCTTCCCGAGGTATTTGCCGATGGTCCTGGCCTTGGTGGGAGACTCCACCACCACCAGCGCATTATTGTCCTTGTGCTTCGCCATAATTCAGTCTTGTATCCCTCTTTATCTCTTCTTCCTTACTCATCGCGGCAGCAAGACATAAGATAAACGCGGCCGTCAACTCGTTATCAACATGTTCAAGCCCATCCCGAACCGAGTCGGCGGCTCAAGGTCCGCAAGGCCTAGGGGACGTCACTCCGCCGCCTAGGCCTCTTGATGTAAACGCTTATTAATCAACCACTTGTGTGTTAAACTGCCGTTACCTCAAGGAAGCGTCCGGGGCGCATAGTTACTGCCCCTCCCCACTCAGCGCAAGTTGGATCACCTCCTTGGCCACGTCGGTTGGTGTCTTTCCCTCAGTAGATACTGTCACGCTACACCGCTCATAATAGGCCCTCCTCGCAGCATACAGGGCCTCTAGCTGGAGGGCTGAGTCGGGACCCGAGAGCAGCGGCCGAGTATCTCCATTGGCGACACGGGCGTGAGCGGTGGCCGGGGAGGTCTCAAGATACACTGTGGTCGCCTTGGTGCTAACAACCTCCAGATTGCCGGGTTGCGCAGCCCATCCTCCACCAGGGACGATCACGGCAGGTTGGCCGTCCAGAGCACGCTCGGTCTCCGCCCGCTCCTGGTCGCGAAACTCGACCTCGCCATGGGCAGCGAAGATTTCACTTATCGTAGTCCCTAGCTTCCGTTCAATTGCTTGGTCGATGTCGTGCAGCTCTGTCCCCAGGTCATGAGCGACAAGTCGTCCCACCGTCGTCTTTCCTGCACCTGGTAATCCCACTAACACCAGATGCTGCTTCACGACGAGTCACCCTCGTCCAGCATCGACCAGCGACTTGCCAAGCGTCTGGTGTACGTCCTGAAATTGTCCATCATTTCACCCAGCGAGTCGCCACCGAATTTCTCAACCATGGCATCGGCCAGCACCAAGGCGGCCATTGCCTCAGCTATCACACCCATGGCAGGCACGGCCGTTACGTCCGAACGCTCGGACTGCGCCTTGGCACTCTCACCGGTCGAAATATCCACTGTCCTGAGTGGCTTCCTCAGGGTGGCGATTGGCTTCATGGCAACTCTGATCCAAAGGGTCTCTCCGGTGGACATTCCACCTTCGAGGCCGCCGGCTCTATTGGTCGCTCTCGAGTATCCACCCTTCGAGGCAGAGTCATCTCTCGAGATCTCATCATGGACGTCGGATCCCCTTCTGCGGGCCGCCTCAAAGCCGAGTCCGATCTCCACACCTTTCACCGCAGGTATCGACATCATGGCTCGAGCTAGTCGACCGTCCAGCTTCCTGTCCCAGGACACATGAGAGCCGAGACCCACGACAAGTCCTCGCACGACAACCTCAGCTATTCCACCCAGCGTATCGCGATCGCCCATGGCTGCCTCGACTTCAGCAACCATTGCCTGAGACGCGGCTTCTTCGAGACATCTCACTGGCGACTTGTCAGCCACCTCATTCAATGGTGTCGGCAAGGTGTCGGGGATCTGTGCCTTCACCGCACCCAACTCCACCACATGGCTCCCGATCTCGACTCTGAATTCACCCAAGAGCTTGCGACATGCGGCGCCGCACGCTACGCGCGCCGTGGTCTCCCGAGCACTGGCCCTCTCGAGAATGTCCCTCGCATCCTCCCGATCATACTTCAGAACACCCGTCAAGTCCGCATGACCGGGCCTCGGTCGGGTGACCTTGCGTCTCCTCTCCGATGCTCCTTCTCCACCAGGTTCCGGAGCCATGACATCCGACCAGTTCTCCCAGTCGCGATTGCGGACGAGCAACGCAATGGGGGATCCTAGGGTAACTCCGGCCCTGACACCGGACAGGAACTCTACGGCGTCGGCCTCAATCTTCATCCGAGCCCCGCGGCCGTACCCGGACATTCGTCGCCGGAGTTCCCGATCTATATCTTCTGCGACCAGCATCAATCCGGCGGGCATCCCCTCCAGAATTGCAGCCAGCGCTTTCCCATGCGACTCACCAGCGGTTGTGAACCTGATCATCTAGCTCCGTCCGTTGCGTCAGGATACACGGAGATCAGTCGGATCCATAGCACCTGCGACAATCTATCGTCTCAGACCCCTCTATCCCACCTAAGCAAAGAGCCCGACCAAGGCCGGGCTCTTGAAGCTATACTTGCGCCGATCTCCGATTGCCTACCTCCTCACCTGCCGGCAGCGGGGAACGGATTAGTGACCGCAGGTAGCTGAACCGTAACCACGCCGAACGCGGTCACACCCACCAGGATCTGCTCGCCTGTTGCTTGCTCCGCTATGCGAAGAGGACCGATAACCGGATTACGAATCGGTATGATCGCCACAGGCTCGAAGAAATACGTGTCGAACACTTCAATCTGTGGCTCGGAGCTGGCCAGATAGACTAGCCGGTCGTCCGGGTCTCCCGTAGCGCCTGTTGGCCACGTACCAGGCGTTCCCCCGACTCCTGCAGTGAACGCATGGTCAGCGTTTAGATCCATACCAGCGTTTTCGCCGCCGACCGCGATCAGCCCCTTCAATCGCAGGCCTTCATCGAGCACGTACACGGAATCTGTCGTACGAACCATGTTGGTGAGGCCGTTGAAGTTGATCGCGATCGCGTTGACGACCGTAGCGGTGTTACTGATGAAGTCGCTCACCCGGAATGTCGGGGTAATCCCCAGGTCTTCATGAATCGGACCAGCGAAGGGAATTGTGTCGGTCCCAGTGATAATGTCACCGGCACATACACCGGAGAAGACTCCGCTCTGAGTATTGAAGCCGACCGCCTGGGCAAACGTCTGGCCTGCCACCACACCGCCCTCACCTATGAGCGCGTGACTGAAATCGCCAGAGTTCCTGACGAACGTCAGATTGCGGAACACCAGCTTCTCCATATCCACCATGCGGCCACACGCAGGATTGAGGATCTCCTCTAGTGGCAGGGTCGGCCCTCTATCGACTATGACTCTCAGCGTGTCAAACTCGGGAGCCGGCAGCACTTCGGCATGTTCCCAGAAGAAGTGAGATTCCGGTGCCGCAGAAGTCAGATTCTCCCACCGGACCGACCCGCGCTCGGGCAGAGTACCCTGGTCGATCGTTGGAGTAGTGGAGTAGACCGCTATGATCTGGTTCGGATCGCAGACCCCCGCACCGGGACGACATGTCATGCCCAGGTATTGGGGGCGGTCCGAGAAGTCATGTCGTGTGAACTTGATCTGGATGACCAGCGTGGCCGCATCCAGTTCGGTCGTGACCTGGTCGACCAGGAAGTTCGGCAGCGCGTGCCTGCGAACCTCTCGACGCAGCGGCAAGTCGACCACCGATAGGTCTGTGCCGCCAGAGTTCGCAACAACCACGGTATCGCCTGCTGCACCGTTGGCGTCGCGAGGCCACAAGGCGATGCCCCACGGCTGCGAACCAACGGGAATGCCGCCCGTCACATACGAGGTGTCGGCAAGTCGAAGCACCTCCACCCGACTGAGTTCTACGTTGGTCAGGTAGACCTCATTCAGGTTCTCACTGAAGATGGCGTCGACAATGCGGCCTCCCGCCGGGAGCGGATTCGTGATGCCGTACACGACCGCGATCGTATCGGCCCGCAGGGCTCCTGTCGAGGTGGTGTCGACCCGCGCCTGACCCGCGTTGTTTGCCCCATCCACAGCAGCGGCCGTGATGATCAGCGTTTGCGGCAGCGTGGCAAATGAGAAGTTCAGTGGGTAAGTCTCGCTCACCGCGGTGAGTGTACCTGAGAGCGGTGTCGTGGCACCTCCAACCACGGTTCCGTCCAACAGCGTAGCCGACCATGAGACCTCTGAAATGCCACTGGGATCGGTCGCCCTAACGATTATCGAGTCCGTGACTTCCACACGCTCACCGACCTGGAAGGTCACGATGGGGGGGTCGGTGTCGTTGGAAATCGACTGCACTGTCACCGTCACTGGCGTACTCGTGGCCACTCGGCCGGAGGAATCCACTGCAACACCAATGATGTCAAACGTGCCGTCAGGAGTACTGGAGGGGATGATCAACGTGTCCGAGAACACCACGGTGTCTGGCAGTGGTGTGCTATACGTCGTCCCAGCACTGTCCGAGAATACTCCGGTCACGATGTAACCCACCTGGGTGACACCGGCGCTCTGGGCACCTTGGACGTCCACTGGAATCCCCAGCCCCGGAGACGCGATCGCACCGAAACTCGGTGACAGCACCCGCACGGACAACGCTGACTCATTCCTGAGGAATACCGAGTCCCTGGCAGCACCGGCGAGATCGTTCCCGTCGGTCACGATAGCGGCTATGTCAATGTGTCCACCCGCTGTCGTCGTGGGAGGCAGGTCGATCTGCACATTGAAGACTACCTGCTGAATCGCGGAAGTGAACGTCGTGTCGATAACGGCATTGTAACCGCCGGTCAACGCTATGGAGACGGTCTTCAGACCCAGATTGTCAGACGCCGCTACACCAAACTGAATGCCATCTTCCAGTTCGAGCGTATCACCGGCCGTCTTGAGAATCGTGACAACAGGAGCAAACCCATCACCCTGGACCCCTGTCTGGAATTCTCGCTCGGTACATGCCGTCGCGGCCAGCGCCAATGCGCAGACCGCTCCGAAGAGTGCTCGCTTTTGCACGGTGCCTTCCTGTGTTACAGGCCGTTCTCCGAGACCTCGTCCAAGATGTGCGGTGTGACCAGGATCAACAGGTCGCGCCGCGACTCACGCCGCTCGGTGAAGCCGAAGAGTCCACCGACTATCGGTAGGTCTACAAGGAACGGGATTCCACTCTTCGACACAGTGACGCCGCTCACAGTGAGCCCACCGATGACAGCGGTCTCACCGTCGCCTACGAGGATCTGGCTCTCTACTACCTGCGTCTGGAAGGTGAAGCCCAGATCAGCAGGAGCCTCCGCAATCGAGGAGTTCTCGACCTTGATCTCCATCAAGACCTGGCGGTTGTGCGTAACGTGTGGAGTCACTTCGAGTTGTAGCCCGGTAGGCACAATCTCGGTCGTTGCTCGCGGGGCCTGGCCGCCGGCTCCTACCTGAGAACTGACGTCGACCACGCGGATCGGCGTTCTCTCACCGACCAGGATATAGGCCTTGGTGTTATCGGCCACACTCGTCAGCGGCTCCGCCTGCAAGTCGGCCAGCTGCACCTGCTGCAGTGCTCTCACGAACGTCGTCAGATCGAAGGCCCCCAAGGCCGTCGAGAATATTAGCTCTAGCGCGGGTGATGCAATGAACGCGTCAGCGTTCGCCACGCTGGATAGCGCATTTCCTCCCAGGTCGACTATGGTAACGTCTTGATCGAACACGTCGGTTGGAACCACCGCATCGGGCACACCGTCACCATCGGTATCGATCGGTTCGGCAGATGTTGGATCGGGACGTTGTACCAGCTTGTTGAAGAACTGGTCAGACGTACCTAGGTCGTACTGCAGCCCCAACTCGTTGATGTCGGTTCGATCGACGAATATCAGCTTCGCTTGTATCGAAACTTGCGGTGTCCGGATGTCCAGTTGGGCGGCGAGGACAGAGTCGTCCTCTATTCTACTCTGAACGTCCGTTATCAACAGCTTGTTCGTACCCGTGTCGGCAACGACGTTCCCGCGCTCTGACACAACCGATGAGAGCACAGTTGCCAGCGTCGCGGCCTTGGCGTAGTTGACCGATATGATCTTTGTGACCAGTGGTTCGGTGGAATCACGCGCCGATAGCGATTCGCGGCTATCCACTCGAATGATGCCGGGAGTGTCTTCCGAACCGGTCAGGCCATTGGCGTCCAGGATCGTCATGAACGCAACATCCCACGGCTGATTCTTGATTGTTGCGTTGACGTAAGTATCGATTTCCTTGCCCACGATGATCGACTTGCCACTGTACTCTGCGAATGCGTTCGCCACGTCACGGATGTGGGCTGAGTCATAGGTCACCGTGACTGGAGGCTGCTGTGACTGCTGCATTGGCACTGCCCGAGACGGCCGGAAAGCTGTCAACGGCTGTTCCAGGTTCTCCGTCTCAACGACGTCAGCCCAGTTAGCGGTGATCGCAGATGACCATGCGTCGAAAGACCGATCTGACCCGAACGAGATACGTACGGCGTCCTCAACGCGCTCGAGCTGATAACCTCGCAGCGACTCGAGCTCGATCACAACTCTCACGATATCCGGCGTGTATTGGGCGTACCGTACGTTCAGGATCCCGCCGCGGTTTTGCCCGTCGTAGAGTGAACCCGCGGCGTTCAACCGAGCGCCCTCTACATCCACAACGAGGCGTGGAGGATTGTCGAGCGCAAAATCCTGCACGTCAACGCTGCCACTGATGTCAATGACAACGTGCGTCCGGCCCGCGCCGGGCAGAATGCTGACTGCGGTTACCTCGCCAGGTGCCGCAACGTCACCATATCCCGCAGAGGCTAAAGGCGCCGCTAGGATCAAGCCCACGGTTGCGAGAATCAACGACTGCTTCATGGTGTTCCCTCCTGCCTGCGCCTTTGGCGCAACACTACCTGGCGTTCGCTTCCGAATTCTGAAATCACCAACACCACCTGCCCCGGGGTTATCTCTACCACTCGCATTCTGCCGAGTTCGTCCCCAACCCTCACTGGATAAGCCTGATTCACTATGGTGTCGCGCAGCACCGCGACGCTCGCCGCTGGATAACGTGGATCGTAGGTGATGCTGGTTATGCGCAAGTCCTGGATCAACGGACGGACCTCTCCAGATTCCAGGAGCGACAAAAACGGGTCACGTCCCGATCCACGAAAAGAGAACACCTCACGCATCAACTCAGTCTCACCACCTAGTTCCACCGTATCGTCGACCTGCTGTTGCCCGGGATCCGGTGGTGTAGTCCGCACGGGGGTCTGGACTGGTTCGGGCTGATCGCTCGCACATCCAGCCACGAAGCTCGCTACAACCGCTACCCCCACGACCTGCCTAATAGTCGCCACCGTCACCACCTTCACTTGCAGGTGCCTGCGGCTTGACAAAGGTGCGGAGCAGGAACTGCGCTCTGAGGAGAGCTCCGGTCGTATCTCCATAAGCCGCCCGATCCAAATCGCTCGCCACAGTCAGCGACAGGTCGTACGGCACCATGATCCGCGACAGCTGAGCGATGTCCGACATCAGCACACCAATCTGGTTGTAATGGCCGTAAACGATCCAGCGATACCTGTCGACGTCGAAGTTCAGGCCTGGTTCTTTCCCCAGCGGATTGAATGAACCGATCTCGATGCCATTGCGCTTGGTTCGAGCAGAGATCTCGTCGATCAGCGTCGTGACTTCGTTCCCTGTCGGCACCAGTTGCTTCATCCTGTCCAGGGTCGCTTCGTAATCACGGTTCCGCTGACGGATGCTCTCGACAGTCCCGCTGGCCAGGTCTCTCCGTGCGGCATCTACGCGAGCCTGAAGCGAATCGGCTTGGGTCTGCAGTGCCCTCTGCTCTTCCACCTTCGGTCCCCGCCAATACATCCAGAAACCAGTCGCTCCTGCTACTCCCAGGAATATCGCGAGGATCAGAGCGTTCTGCCGTTCCTTGGCTGTCATCGCCATGCGATCACTCCCTACCGTACCGACTCTTGTAGCGGAGTCGTACGAATGAATGCCGAGTCGGCCTGTTGAAACGTTGCTGTGATGGTGAAAGCCGTCACCGGTCGGTCATTTTCCATCACTGTCTGGGTCGCACCTGGCTGCACATCGGTGATCCATGGTGAGTTGCCGAGATTCCGCAGAAAGCGTGTGTAGGCACCGATATCGGCCGTCCGCCCATCGATGGTGAACCGTACGGGAGGACGTATCATGGGGTCCCCCTCCTCGGTAGCATCCAGCGCCGGTGGCGGTACGAATTCGATGCTGATCAACCACGTGAAGTCGGGCAGCGCTTTCGTCGCTTCCTCCATCACGTGAGCCCAGACGTAACGGTCGGAATCGATGTCACGGATCGCAGCTAGTTCCACTCCAAGGGAATCCCGTAGTCGCTCCAGCCGCTGCTTCTCCTGAATGAGGTTGTTGAACTGGCGTGCCTGGGCCGATACCCGATCCACGTCACCCTGTATGGCAGTCAACTTGTTGTTCTCGGTGATAAAGGTGTACCCCACCAAAGGAAGCACGATCACCCAAACACCGACTGCCGCAATCATCAGCGGATCTCGGACCTTCCCGACAAGCTCGGAGAAGTCCGGCATCGAAATGCCGGCCCCGGCCTTCTTTTTCTTCTTCTTGCCGGGCAGCAGGTTGATCTCAATCATCGATTGCACGATTCCAACCTCAAGCCGAACGTAGAGCGAGTCCCGTCGCCAGCATCAGCAGCGGCGCGATCTCGTCCAGGTTAACCGTATCGAACACCCCATCCTTTACGCTGAGGCGCTGGATCGGATTGGCAACTTCAACCGGCATCTTGAGGCGCTGGTTGAGCACGTCCGTGAGCCCCGGGACGCGAGCGCCGCCGCCACAACAATACACGCGCTCGATGGAGCCGGCCTCACGGCTGGCTGACTGCAGAAAGGCCGAGGCCCGCTCAACACCGACCGCGATCTCCTCACCTCGTGCCTGCACGTAGGGATCCAAGTCAGGCGACCGCTCAAATCCCTTCAACATTGATTCCGCGTCTTCTGCCGAAGCGCCCCGCTCGCGCTGCAGGTCCTCGCGCATCTTTCTGGTGCCAATAGTGAGATCGCGAGTCAGCAACGGGATCCCGTCATCCAGCACGTTAACGTTCGTGAGTTCGTGACCGATGTTGAGAAGGGCCGCAACTCCCTGCATCGCCTCAGGGTGATTCACCCCAAACGCGTTGTGGAGGGCAAATGCATCGACGTCAACGATCTCCCCTTCTAGCCCAGCCTGGGAGAGTAGTTGGACCTTGTCCTCCACCAGATCGCGTTTCGCCGCAACCAGGAGAACGTCCATCTGGAGTCCCTCGCCGTCAGGGTCCAGAATCTGAAAATCCAACTCCACCGCCTCGATGTCGAACGGTACGTGTTGTTGTGCCTCCCATCGCACAACGTCATACGCCTCGCTCTCCTTCATCCGATCAACTTGGATCTTCTTGATGATGACGTCGCGACCACCAACAGCGACCACCACCCGCTTCTGTTTGATGCCAGCGGATTTGAACAGCCCTTGGATCGTGTCCGACACGATGCCCGGATCCATGATCTCGCCTTCAACGATCGCATCGGCCAATACGGGAGTGACGGATACACCGCTCAATTGCGGCCCCCCCTTGCCGTGGTCAATAGCCACGAGCTTGAGGAAACCGCTCCCGATGTCCAAGCCCACTGTTGTCTTACCGCCGAGCCCGAAAAGCGCCATATCTGCCTACAGGTCAACGAGATAAGTGAGGTGTGCGGCAACCTACAGTATGGTCCACCGGCTTGTTTGTCAAGCTCCAACCTACTTTAAGCCAGATGGAACAACCCTCTGGCATGCACGAACTTACGCCATTCAGTAGGCCAGAAACCAGCCACGCTCTTGAAGCACCTCGGGTCTGCCAGACCCGATGCCTGCTCGCTCAAGCGCGCAGCTCGAGTACTCGACTGTAGTGGTTCCGAGCAAACGACTCACGTCCAAATCGGCGTTCGCAACCATGACCGCTCCTTCAAACCGATTGCCGGTCCCGCTACTTGCCAGGGTGCCCCTTACGAGCACCAAGCCCACAAAGTGGAAGCCGCCTCCGATCGACAGGTCCCCGTCGACAACCAGGGTTCCTTGGCCGCGTCCGCCGGTCAGCTGCAAGTCTCCGGTCGAGTAGACCAATGGGAAGTAGTCGCCACAAGGTCCTGTCGTCACATAAGGGTCGCCCCAATTGTCCCGCGCCGCTGTGACGCAGGTCTCACCTATCACTCGAGGTCCCGGGTGCAGCGACCCACCGGATATTACCTGATTGGCCAACTCCATCAGTGACTCGAAGCCTTGACCGTCAATGCGTGTGAGCTCGGGAACCATCAAAGAGCTGTCCTCGAGTACCGGCGGAGCGCCGTTCAAGCATTGGGGGCCGGAGCACCCACTGATCACATTCGTTATTTGGCCTGCTGGAGCTACGCGTAGCCCAGCGAGAGGCGTCTCGGTGATCTGGCAGTCCCAACCGGCGGGAATGTGGTCACGCCCGTCGATGGATGAGGATGGGCCGATCTCGATTGCGCCTCGGTTTGTCAGTGCCGCCTGTGGATCAGCCCGGAGCGGATTCAATCTGATGATGAGCCCTGTTCTCTGCCGGTTGCTTCGTTTGCCATCAACGCCTTCGGCAACCACCAGAAACATCAGGTTGCCCATCCTCGTGAGAGTTCCGCCCCAGGAGCCCGGCCCAACCGGAGGCTTCCCGGAGAACGACTGAGGTTGGCCCACCGGCAACCGATTGTAAGTCGGTGGATCCCAATTAGTTACAACATGGAGCGCCCCGGCTTCAGCGTTACCCAGCGCCTGGTGCATTCCCGTTTCACGGACCAGGATTCCGCCGGGCATTGCGCAAGGCGACATGGGTCGTGAGAGAGTCATGGATCTGGCCGCGGGACCCAGCCAGCGGCCTCCAGCGCCGCTCACTCACCCCCACCACCTTGATTTCAACCAGCGCCACTTCCTGTGGCACAGCGGTAGTCTCGCCCTGTTGATTCAGGTATGACAGTCGCAACCCGTTTTCGACCAAGGGCCCAACAATGGGCTGCGTAATGCTCCACCCGTTTGGCTGACGCCATTCCCGCAGCCCTATCCAGTACTGTCCTCCACCATCTCTATACAACAGGAGCCGAGTGACCTGGAATCCGCGGACAGGGGCCCCATTTTGGACGCCCGCAATCAACATCGGGTTGATTCCCGTCAACCGAATCCGCAAGCCTGGAGCAGGGCCAGGGCAAAATGATCCTCGGCTAACAGACCCGACACCGGCACTGTACCACATGTTGTCTGACCTCAGTCCGGGATCGTTCTCCACAAAGAGGAGAATAGAGTCGCGGTCTGAATCCAACTGTCGTAGGCCGTAAGAAGGATCACTCCAGACCACAATTTCAGGGCGCCCTCGATTCGGCGCCCGACACAGGAATTGTGCATTCCGCATGGCCCTGTATGTGATCGACTCGGGCAGTATGTCGAGCAGGTCAGGCCCAGACGAGCCACCCCCGAGTTCTCGCAGTTCTTGCACCAGGATCGCTACCCCGGTTCGGACGTTCCCTTGAACCTGTACCCGTTCCACCTGCTCACGGTATGACCTTTGACCCTGTATGAGGAGACGTACAGTTGCCGTGGCAAGGACTCCCAGGAGCAGCAGTACCACGGTCAATTCGATCAGAGTGAACCCTCGCCCGCCCACACTGCCTCAGCAATCCGGCCTGGTGGTGAATGTGTCCGCGTGCTCCCCCACTCGCGTACGGCCGGCTACCACTACCGTCACCCAACGGACAGTCGACGCGTCACCGGACGCCGACCAAGTCACGAGAGCCTCTGCCTCATCCAGTTCACCGGTCGAATTGGCATCGCACCCTGCCGCGTGTAAACGCTCTAATTGACCCGACGCAACGGCGACGGCCTGGCTGTAGTACCGCCCCTCAGCCACGAGGCGAGAAGCATTTGCGGCAACTGACACGAGTCCCAAGACCCCAACTGCCAATATCAGCAGCGCGATAAGCACTTCGAGAATCGTAAAGCCGGCAACGGATTTCACTTCAGCTCCCTCTTCGGATACCGACGACTATCGTATTCCATCTCATGTGCCGTGAATAACCGTTTCCACGCGGAAGCGTGCAGCAAAACGCGGGTCTCCTTCGGGACCATTTGCCGCCGTGGTCCCAGATGAGACTGTCGCGTTGTCAACGTTACTGATTGGGCTTGTTGCTGGAGCGTGTTGGAAGGAAGAAGGGGACGAAGTCACGGCCTCCGTCGCCATCACACAATACTTTCATGCATCTACTTCAGTTACAGGCTGGACTCCCTTCGATCGTCGCCGGTGCGGGCGGTGCCGCAGTTCCAACGTAGACTGCACATATGTTCGGAATCCCTGCGTAGGATGACGTGGCAGACCAACCTGCCACATCCGCGCTCACTATGTTGACGGCCACTCCTATAGACGCCGAGAAGGGTATCGCGGGATCGGGTATAACACCGTCGTAGTAGATAGAGTTGTCGTAGTAGTAAGCTTCTTGCGCACTGGCCAGGTTCTTCAGGTCGGACTTCATTGTCGCGACGTACGCCTTGCCCTTGGTGGCAGAGAACTTCGGAATTGCGACGGCCGCCAAGATACCGATGATCACCACCACTATGAGCAGTTCAATCAGTGTGAAGCCTTGTCGATTCATCAGATTCCAAGCCTCAATAGGGGCTGCGCCGGGGCTGAGAGTCTATCCCTGCCACCGGCGCAGCGTGTCGTTACGACAGATTCAGGCTCCAACACCTGCTGGGCTTACCAGCAGGCTACCTCACCCTCATTCATCGTAGCAGGAGCGCCTCCGGGCCTCGCGCCGGCACCGGCATACACGCCGCAAGTGGTTCCGGGGGAACCAGCGTGTGTCGCGGTAGCGTTAAAGGTCGTGGCAGACGCACCACCGATGGCGGGTACGACACCCGTGGTCGGCGTCCACAGCAACACGAAATTAGCGTCGGTGTGATCGGCTACGTACGTGTTGTACTCTGTGAAGTACGACTCCTGCGCCAACACCATGTTCTTGAGGTCGCTCTTCATCGAAGCGATGTAGGCCTTCGACTTCGTAACCCTTCTTGTTGCGGACCATCTCCGTAACCTCCCGTAGAGTGATACCCTGCAGCCCGTGTCGGGCACTGAGTGACTGCACGAGGAAATTGCAACCGGCATGCCAAATGAAGGGCAGCTTCGTAATATATTGTAACATAATGACTTGCAGCACATAGAGCACACTCCGGCACCGGACAAACCCACCCTACGATTGGGCTATTTGCAAGGTGCGTTGCCATTCGCGACCCGGGCTCTGAGCCGGATCAGCTCACCCTGCACGTTGGCCGGAGCAAGCTGTAGAGCCGTATCGAGCTGCGCCAATGCCATCTCGCACCGGCCTGAACCGGCTGCGGCTTGCGCTAGCATTCCCCGCAACGTCCACACTCGCGGCTCGCGCTCGACAAGTGGCAATAGGGATTGGAGTGCCTGCTCCGGCTCCCCAGCCATCAACAGGACCTCACTACGGACAAGATTGATTCCGCGGGTTTCTCCGTGCACCCCAGCCATGGCATCTAGCACTGCCAGCGCCCGGGCTGCCTCCCCCGCCCGAGCCAGGGCCCGTGCAAGAGGCAGCGCCGAGGACAATCTATTCGAATCGACCGCGACAGCTCTATCGAGCAGCGGGATTGCCGGCTCGTTCCTGCCCGTTACGTAGTACCTGAGGCCCAGGTCTTCCAGCAGGTACGGGTGGTCCGGATTCAGTTGCACCGCCAACCGCATCTCCCGCTCGCCCAATATGCTGTCACCTCGGTCGAACGCCTGTTCGCCAACAGCCCAGTGGGCGCGAAACGAGTTGGGGGCATCTTTCAGAAGCCGGTTGAAAAAGACCTCGTTGTCCCGCCAAACTCCGGCCCGGAGTACGCTGTGCAAACCGGCTAGGAGTGCTACGATGGAGACTCCTATCACCAACACCCTTCGCGCCTGCGATTCCATCTTGTCGGCACCAGCCACGAGAATCCCCGATACCGCGACGGCCCATCCGAACGAGGGCAGGAAGAGCAGCCGCTCCGCAAGGATGACTCCGGTTGGGACGACCACGTTGGAGACAATAGAGATGGTCACCAAGAATAACGCCGTGCCAACTACGACCTCGGGCAGTTCACGTCTTCTGCGCCAAGCGAGCACCAGGAGACCGATCCAAAGGGCCAGTGCCAAAACGTGCTTGACACCGAAAACCGGCTCCGGTACCAGGTGCCTCAGCTCGTAATTGGCCGAGAGCCTGAGCGGTGCGAACAACAACTCGAACCACTTGAGACTGACCGTGAGGTAGGAGCCAATGATGGCCATGCTCGCCGCAAGCACCGGCCACTCCCGACTCAAGATGCCCTCCGCCGACTCTCGATCCTGCATCCGATGTAGCCACCATAGCACCAGCACGACAGCCGGGAACGTCACCAGATACTCCTTGGACGCCAAACTGAGCACCAATCCTCCCACAACCACACCCATCAAGAAGTACCTCGCAGGGCCAGATCTCGTTTGAACTCGCTCCCAGGCCGCCCAGAGAGCAATCAGATATCCGACCGCTGCCAGCAGTTCGGTTTGTCCTACGACATTCGCCGTGACTTCCACATGGACGGGGTGGACGGCGAACAGGATTCCGGCGATAAGTCCAAGTCGCGCGTCGAACAGGCGCGCCGTTACGGACGCGACCAGACCTGCAACAAGTGCGTAGAGCACTACGTTCACGAGGTGAAACAAGAGGGGACTACCACCTCCCAGTACCCATTGCATCGAGAAGCCCACTAGAGCCGCCGGTCGCCACATTGCCCCTCCCTTGTCCACCGGCCAGTACGTCGAGGTGACCAAGCGCCCAAGTGACAGCTCGTGCACCGTCTCGTTCTCCTGTATCACCCCCACGTCGTCGAGAACAAATCCGTTGCCGATGGAAGGTAGAGAAACGAGGAGCGCAACCGACGCCGCCAACAGGAAGACAAATATCAGCTCACGGCGCGAGGCCCTGATCGAACCGATTGCGATCATCAGGGAATATCCTTGCTGGATTCCAGCCCGACTACATCGTCTAATCTGGTTAGAACTGGCATGCCCTGAGGCTTCTCGGGAGGCGGCGCATATCGCCAGACCGGCCAGCCTGCATAGCGTACGAGCAGGAGGTCGTTACGCTCGTGCAGGTCACGAGCGAAGACGATGCCCGCACCAAGACCGATCGGATTACGCCACGCGAGACTCGAGTAGAGAGTGAACCCTTCCAAATCACGTCTCATCTCCACGAAGCATTCCGGCGGAATTGGCCCCGGCCGCAGGCGAAGGCCCGGGTCTGGCCAATCAGGTCGGGTCTCGGGGAGAGGTGTCGGGGCTTCCACCAGTGATTGAAGGCTCACAGCAATCTCCTCAGGCCGCATTCCCGACTCCCTGGCGACCACTGTCAGGCGATGGAGGTCACACGCGTCAACTTTGGCGTAAGCACGTTCGACCAAGCCGCGGGGGACCCCAAGGCCCCACAAACCAGTAATGATTCTGCTCCCCCAACTCTCGGGCACGATCACCAGAGCCCGTTGCACCTCATCCTCCAGTTGCTGTTCCGGATGGAGTTTCATCGAGGGAAGCTGATTCTTGTAGGCGTTCCACCGGTGCGGCAGCAACCCAGCCCATCCCCAGATGAGGACTACTACGGCACACGTCGCCAGAGCCGCGTGCGGCTGGATCGGACGCCGTGAAGAGCGTCGCGCCCAACGCCACATCGCGTTCCACCCACGGGCCATGCCAATCACGATGAACGGTGCGGCTATATAATGGAAACGTGGTCCCGGATAGAACCCTGAGTGCCAGTAGAAGAAGTACATGATGGGGCCGGCGACGATACCGACCGCGATCACCAAATCCCTCCAGGACCACTGCCGCCCCAGCACGGCCCAGACAGCCAAGGGCAGCAACGATGGTACGGGCCACTCGAAGAAGTAGACGTGGAGCCTTCTAATAGCCACCGCGAGGTTGCTCACGGCCGTAAGGAGTGTGTAAGGCCTCCCCCATGGGTCGGTGTGGAAACCCAACCCTAGCTCTGCTCCATGGAGGGCGGTATAACCAAGGGTCATTGGTGACCCGTAAAGGCGCCAGTTGAAGTAGCCCCACAGCAACATCACCGGCCCACCGCCCACAACAAACCACGGCACGATCGCCCATCGTCGCCTCAGGACGATCCAGGCAGCGACCGGGATAGCTGCTGCGACACCATCCAATGGTCGAGTGGCCGCGGTAGCCCCGAGCAGCAGACCCGCACCTACTATGTGCCACTTATTTGGAACGCGGGGAGCCCAAACCATTGCCCATGCGGCAAGCGCGAAGAACACCGCTCCGACATGGTTCATGTACGTGGCGCTCATGAACAGGACCCACGACGAGATCGCCCAGAAGATCGCAGCTGCCAAGGCTGTTCTCCGACCGTAGAATCCCCCAGCAATCGCGTAAACCAGGATCGTGCTGAGACCGCCGAGAATTGGATTAACGAGCCATTCAGCTCCCAGCAACAGGCCTCCACTCAATAACAGTGCTTGGCCGGGGGGATACTGCGACGTCCACCCGGCCTCTGTTACCACCGTTTGCGCAACGAGGAAGAACTCGGGTGGCTGCGGCACTGGAGCTGCGATACGGCCTGCAGCAAACACGCGGCCTTGAAATAGTTGTGCGACCTCATCAATCAGATGGGGATTTGATGCAAAGGCGTCCAGCGCCGCATACGCCGATAGCGAGCCGAGCCCAACTGCTAGAACGATGGCCCAATTTGGTGACCGCCACACGCGCGTCGTGACCATACGCAATTCGAGCCGCGCAGCGACGCGACCCACTACCAGTGACAACGCCACCACGACGAGTAGACCTATCCCCCACGCGACTAGGTTGTCCGACCACGGCGGACCAACGTCAGGCGCACCAACCCACCTTGCGATTGGCACAACTGGAAGTACGAGCAACGCTGCCCCGATTGTAATCCAGAGGATGCGCGCGATTCGGCGCGTCACTTACGTGCGGGCCTGCGTGTGAAGAGGTTGAATCGGATGACGTGCCACAATGCAGCCATGCCGTCCCGCCAATCGATCTTCTTGCCTTCCTCGTATGTACGGCCACTATAGCTGATCGGCATCTCCCAGATCCGCGCACCTGACTTGGCGAGCCGAGCAGTGAGTTCAACTTCGATTCCAAAACGGTTCGACACGAGAGGCAGGGACTGGAGCAACTCCGCCCTCACCATCTTGTAACAAGTTTCCATGTCGGTCAGGTTGAGATCAGTCAACATGTTGGATAGCAACGTGAGAAACCGGTTGCCTACCGAATGCCAGAAGAATAGCACTCGGCGAGGCCCGCTTTGAAACCGAGATCCGTACACGGCATCTGCTCTACCGAGTCTAATCGGATCGAGCAAGGTTGGCAGTTCGTTTGGATCGTACTCGAGATCGGCATCCTGGACCACGATGACATGTCCGGTAGCGGCGGCTATCCCGGCTCTGACTGCGGCACCTTTGCCGAGGTTTCTCGGCTGGTGTACCACCTGCTGTAATTGTCTCTGTTCCAGTAGTCTATCCAATATCTCCGCGGTGCCGTCACTGGATCCGTCATTCACCGCAACGATCTCCAATCTGAGCGGCACCTCCTGCAGTCGGAGCACGACCTGTTCGACCGTAGCCTCTTCATTGTAGACCGGAACTATGGTTGAGAGAACGATGTCATTCCAATCCTTGGGTATGCTCATTGCGGCCTCTCCCCGATGGCTATGATTGATTGTCCAACGCGCAGGGGAAGCAGTCGCTCCATTCGAAAGAGTGGGACGAGTTTGTCATACAGACCCAGCGGACCTGTCGGGATCATCTTTCGCTTCAGTACTCGACCGGTGAACCACCAGCCGGCGATACCTGGAAGGTTGAAGTACTCGATGTGACGCACGCCAAGTCCGGCTTCGCCGTATCTGGACCTGAGGCCGTCTGGTGTGTAGCGCCGGTAGTGACCTAGGGCGCTGTCCAGGGAGCCATAGATGGATGGTAGAGCCGGAACCAGCAACACTAGGAGGCCGCCCGGGATCAAAACGTCTCGGATCGCTCTGAGAGAATCCACATCCCGCTCGATGTGCTCGAGGACGTTGAGACAAACGACGGTATCGAACCCGTCTCCCGCTAGTTCTTCGGACACCGCCGGGAGGATCAGTTCGGTGATGGATACGTTCGGTTTCTCTCCGAATCGACTCTGCAGCTGTTCCCGGTAGAATTCATCGGTATCGGTCAGGACCACCCTGTCTCGATCCACGAGAAATTGCGACATGTTGCCGATGCCGGAACCGACCTCCAAGACGCGTCTTCCAACCCATCTGGAGAGGCGGTCGTACATCCAACGATTGAACGCCGGGGCGCCGGCCATACGCTCCAAAGTCGACGCCCCCACCGTGTCAGCAGCTGCAGCGCTATCCTGGTTCAGTGTCATAGCGGGATAGTTTGCGATACAATGTCGATGGATCGATGCCCAGGACTTCTGCAGCGCGAGTCTTGTTGCCGCCTTCAGCCTGCAATACCCACATGATGTAGGCCTGCTCGATGACCTCCAAAGTGGGGTTGGCGGGCGGTTTCTCACCCACCAACGGTAGACCCTTCGGTTCCCTCACCCTGCTGGGCAGCATACCAACATCGATGTCGGTGTCTCGACTCAGGATCGCCGCATGCTCTAGCGCATTCTCGAGCTCTCTGACATTGCCGGGCCAATCGTAGACTAGGATCGTGTCCAGCGCATCGGGAGTCAGGCGTTTGGTCGGTTCACTCCTTCGTTGCCCAACCCGCTTGAGAAACGCCTCAGCCAGGAGGGCTATGTCTTCCCGCCGATCACAGAGCGGCGGCAGGTGGAGGGTGATCACGTTGAGCCTGTAGTACAGGTCTGGTCGGAAGGTGCCCCTTCTGATTTCTTCATCGAGATCGCGGTTGGTGGCGGCTATTACTCGCACATCTACCGGAATGGGCTCGGTTCCACCTACCGGAAGCGCCTCACGCTCCTGAAGAACCCGTAGCAGCTTCACCTGAGTGGAGGGCTTTGTCTCCGCAATCTCATCGAGAAAGAAGGTGCCCCCGCGAGCCGCCATGAACATTCCCTGCTTGTCGCGCACCGCACCGGTAAACGATCCCTTCATATGGCCAAATAACTCCGACTCCAGCAGGCTTTCGGGAAGTGCTCCGCAGTTGATCGAATAGAAGGGTCCATCGTTTCGCTCCGACAGTTCATGGATGTAGCGGGCAACTACTTCCTTTCCCGTTCCGCTGTGGCCCAGGATGAGTACGGTCGACTCTGTCGGAGCCACTTGTTCGGCGAGTCTGAGGACCTCCACGAAGGGCTTGGCCTTCCCCAGAGGTTTCACCGAGTTCGACTTCTCACGCCGTCTGATCTCGCTCTTGAGGTGTTTGTTCTCCGACCTGAGTGCACGGTACTCGGATGCACGCCGGCAGATTGCCAAGAGATCGTCATTTGCAAACGGCTTTTGGATGTAATAAAAGCCACCCTGATTGACCGCCTGGACTGCACTCTGGAGCGTGGCCTGCGCAGTCATGAGAATCACAGGCATCTCCGGATCCAAGTCGCGCGCGGCATCCAGGATGTCGATTCCAGTGACCTGCGGCATCCGAATGTCAGTGAGCACTATGTCTGGCATCGAGGATTTGAGCGCCTCTAATCCTGCCTTGCCACCTTGTGCAGTTTCCACTTCGAAGCCCGAATTCTTGAGCAAGATGCTGAGAGTTTCGAGTATTCCGGACTCGTCGTCGATTATGAGGATGTTGGGCTGATACTGGCTCAAGCAGCCACCTCCGAGTTCGCTTTTTTCGGAAGGAATACGGTGAAAGCGGTTCCCTCATCAGGTACAGAATCCACGAAAACCGCTCCTCTGTGGGCCTGAACAGCTCTCTGGACTATCGCCAACCCCAAACCAGATCCGCCCACGCGACCGGTCACGAACGGTTCGAACAGTCGCCCCCGTAGCTCCTCTGGGATTCCCGGTCCGTTGTCCAAGACCCTGAGTACCGCAGCGTTGTCCATCTGAAACCCCTTGGGCATCTCACCAGCCAGGGTTTCCCTGACCTCCACCTGGATCTTCGCCTTGCCATCGGACGCCTGAACGGCATTGAGAACCAAGTTGACTACGACTCTGTGAATCAGGTCTTCATCCCCCTCAATCGAGATGGAACCTGCCTCGACCGCGATCGCTGTTTCATTACTACAGTCCGGATGGTTGCTCACTACATCTACAGCACCTGACACCACTCGGCCCAGATCCAACTGTCTGCAGTCGGTCACTCGCACACGCGAAAAATCGAGAAATTCGCTCAGCAGCCCACTCAGCCTATCGCTCTCTCTCACTACCAACCGTGCCAACGATTTCTCGTCGTCATTGGCACGAGTTGAGCTTGCCAATTGCTCCACGGACGAGCGGATTGATGCAAGCGGGTTCTTGATTTCGTGCGCCAGGGAAGCAGAGAGCTCCGCCACTGCTTCCAGGCGTTCGGTGCGCAATCTCAGTTCTTCGAGACGTTTTTGGTCCGAAATGTCGGTGAAGATCGCAGTGACGGACGACTCTCCGCGAGTCTTCAGATCGAGGGTCGTCGTGGTAACGCCGATCGGGTACGTCCGATCCGGAAGAGACACGAATCCCTCGGCACGAAGCGTCTTCACCCGACGCCGTTGGGTTTGCATGATGGCGTTCGCCAGGGCCGGTGACCTTGCTTCCAGAAGTGTGGCAAGCGGCACACGCAACACTTCGGTGCCCGTTAAGCCGAGCAACTCCATGGCAGCGTCATTGGCATATGCCAGAGTTCCCTCCCCGTCCACTGTCAGCACTCCACTGCGAATGTTCCTTAGGATGTCGGCCGCCTCGAGCCGGAGTCGATGCACCTCCTGCTCCAGTTCCTCACTCTTGGCGCCAGCCGCCCGCACGCGACTCGCGATCAGGCCCGTTACCAAGAACACTCCGACGAACACCGCCAACTGCACCCAAACGGCCGCGGTGAGTGGCACCCGCTGCCACACGACTATGTCTGCGACATAGAGTAGGCTCGCAAGCGCAGTCACCAGCAGACTCGATGACAGCGGCATCAACACCGCGCTCACCGCGATCACGAGAATGTAGAGAGCCGGGAATTCGCTGGCCGGGCCCTGCGTCACGTGTACTACCGTGGTCACAAGGGCTAGATCGAAGATGGCCTGTAGATAAAGGAATGTGTTATTGGCCGGACGCCGGCTAATGTGCGTGTACCAGGCCGACCAGACGCTCATCAAGACACTGGCTATGGCAGCGGCGGCCAGTATGACAATCGTCTCCGGAAGGACATCGTCGAACGAAAAGGCCGCAGCCATGAACACGACTATGGCTACCGTAACGCGCCCGAAGTACACCCATTTCAGGAGATTCTGGGGGTCAAGCCCGCCTGCCGGATAGTCCGCCGCACCGGCGGTCTTGAACCGGTCGACTCCAATCCATCTCATTGCGCCTCTAGTATTTGAAGAGCCGTTGCAAAATGCAATAGTCCTTATCGGCCTTTGCCTCGGCCTGTCCTGGCTGGAGTCTCGTCAGTCCCTGGGGGAAGGCGTTTTCAGAGCAGCTGTCCCCAGGTACTCGCGTCGAAACTGATCATGCAGCTGGGCCTGTTCGGACGTCCCCAGATGGTGCGTGGTCCCTGCTGTATGCCAGATTACCCCATCGGCCAGTTCCAACAAGGTGTTCACTTCGTGCCCGGTGACGAGTACTGCACATCCCTCATCGTGGGCCAATCGTCGGAACGTCTCCGTGAGCAAAATCGCATCGGTGGGCATGATTCCCATGTACGGTTCGTCCGCCAGCAGGCACCTCGGGCTGCGCGCCACAGCCACCGCAACCTCACAGCGGCGTCGCTCCCCACCGGACAGTGTGCCGGATTTCCGATCCAGGAATTCTCCGATTCTCAACAACGCGACCGCTCGATCGACTGTCGAATTCGGAATCAGTACTTGCACCGCCTGCAGGTGCTCGCGGATCGTGAAGGCAGGCGAGAGCAGGTTTCGTTCAGGCAGGTAGAAGAGTCCCGCACGTGCCAAGTCAGGGAGCTTCGGCCGAAACGTTCGCTGGCCATCATAGATCACCACGCCGTAGTCAGCTCTGAGCTGGCCAATCGTTATCTTCACCATCGTGGTCTTGCCACAACCATTGCGGCCGAGGAGCACAGTAACCTCTCCCGTCTGGGCCCACATAGACGCAGTGCTCAGCACATTCCTGGCTCCAAAGGACTTTCCGATCGATTCGGCAGCAAGAAGCGGGTTCACATGTACTCCAGCGCCTTTTCGAGCAATCCGAGCAAGAGCGGGATTATGGCCGCAACACCCATAACCGTAATGCCTCGCACACCGAGATCGGCCAGGAACAACGTCTCGTTGCGGCGAGCGCAATCGAGTCTCGTTAGGGCAGCTGTCATCAGAACGACGACTACGGAAGCCACGAGGGGAATAGAGTACGGGCTCGGGGGCGGAGGCGCCGACGGGTCAAGTTCTGGTACAAGCATTGACCCAAAGGAGGCAGCGGACCTGACGCCGATCCAGATTACAACTGATCGAAGCAGAATGGCTCTGTTAAACCGCCAGCTTGGCAAATGCATTTAGCCTATCGCCTCGCCCCGCGAATCCCGGAGTGAATCAAGGGAAAGGGGCCTCACCGAACACCAGTGAGACCCCTTAATATCGCGTCTCTCCTGTTGCTGTTCTTTATGCCCCCACCGCGTTGATCATGTCGAAGATCGGTAAGTACATGGCGACGATCATGCCACCCACGATCGCCCCCAGGAACACGATCATGATCGGCTCCATGAGAGAAAGCAGCGTGGATACCGCCGCATCTACTTCGTCATCGTAGAAGTCCGCAATCTTCGATAGCATCTCATCCAATCCGCCCGTCGCCTCACCGACGGCGATCATCGAGGTGACCATGGGCGGGAAGACACCGGACTTCTCCAGCGGACCCGCGATTGTCTCACCTCCCGCAATTGAGCCACGGGATTCCATGACCGCATCGTGAATCACCCGGTTGCCAGCGGTCCGCGCGGTAATCTCAGACTTACGGAGCAAGTCGCCGAGAACCGGAAAACTCAGCAGGGCCTTGTCGAGCACCAGTCTGCCGTTTTCGGTTCCGTAGTAGGAACGGATGCCGAAGAACAGCCCGATTCCGCCTAGGCCCATCGCCCACCAGAAACCCTGGAGGAATGCGCTCATGGCAATCACAATGCGCGTGGGAAGTGGCAGTTCCAGGTTGACCGACGCGAACATCTGCTGGAAAGTAGGAATCACGAATATCAGCAGCACGAGGACGGCGATAATGGCCACCGAGAAGATCACCGCCGGATAGACCATTGCGCCCTTTACCTTCCGGACGATAGCATCGTTCTTCTCGAGGAACGTGGCCAGGCGGAGCATAATCGTATCCAGAATACCACCCGCCTCACCGGCCGCCACCATGTTCACGTACAGTGGGGTGAACGCGTTGTGATGCTTGGAGAGTGCATCGGCCAACGTATTACCGCTCTCCACATCGTACACTACTTGTTTCGTCACTTCTGACAGTATCTTGTTCTCCGTCTGCTGAGCCAGGATGTCCAAGGCCTGGACCAGTGGGAGACCGGAGTTCACCATGGTCGCAAACTGGCGGGTGAAGACCACGACGTCGCGAGTCGGGACGCGGCCGCCCTTCCTACGCTTCCGCTGCTCCCGAATCCGAACCACCATCATGCGGTTCTTACGAAGCTGTTGGACGACCTCTTCCCTAGTAGAGGCCTCCATCGTTCCGGTAGTCTCGTCGCCCGTTGCTGTACGCGCCGTGTATTCGTAGACAGCCATCACGTTCTCCTAATACGGTTTAGCGTCGTCCTGCCATTGCGGCAGCCACACCCTCTTCGCCAGGCACCGGCTCGCCAACCATGCGCAGGAACTCGTTCTGATCGGGCACGACTCTCAGGCACTCTTCTAGACTGACGTCGCGTGCCATGTAAAGGGTGTACAGTGAATCCGCCAACGTCAGCATGCCATGTTTCTTCCCGGCCTGCATTGCGGAGTAGATCTGATGCACCTTGTCGTCGCGGATCAAGGCGCGGATGGCCGGCGTGGCGATCATGATCTCGCACGCCATGACACGTCCTTTTCCTGAAGCCCGCTGCAACAAGGTCTGTGTCACGACGCCCTCCAGCACGAAGGCCAGTTGCGCCCTCACTTGCGACTGCTGGTGTGCAGGGAATACGTCGATTATGCGGTTGATGGTCTCCGCTGCTGAGTTCGTGTGAAGCGTGGCGAATGCCAAGTGACCCGTCTCGGCTATTGTGAGCGCTGCTCCAATCGTTTCCAGATCGCGCATCTCACCGACCAGAACCACGTCGGGGTCTTGTCGCAGCGCATACTTGAGCGCGTTACCGAAGGACTTCGTATCCGTGCCGACTTCCCGTTGGTTGACGATGCAGCTCTGGTGGCGATGGATGAACTCAATCGGGTCCTCGATCGTGATGATGTGGGCCTTGCGCTCCTTGTTGATCTTGTCGATCATCGCCGCAAGCGTGGTCGACTTACCTGATCCCGTCGGGCCGGTAACCAAGACTAGACCCCGTGGCCTCTCCGACAGTTGTCGTAACGCCGCCGGCAGACCCAGTTCGTCGAACGTCTTTACCGAGAACGGGATTTGCCGAATGACCATTGTCACACAACCGCGCTGTTTGAAGCAGTTCCCGCGAAACCGAGCCAAGTTCTGGATTCCGAAAGAGAAGTCCAGTTCGTCCTCATTCTCAAACCGCTTCTTTTGATTCTCCGTCAGAACCGAATACGCAAGCTGAAGCGTTTCCTTCGGACTGAGCTGATGTTCGACCTTCGAACTGGTGATATCGCCGTCAATGCGGATCTTCGGCCGCTCGCCAGCCGTAATGTGTAGGTCGGATGCATCACGCTCAATCATCTCTTCGAGCAGCGACCTGAGGTTTACCGAGCCCGCCCCACCCTGCTGAGATTCAGATTCTGCCATAGTCCTATTCCGCCGTTTCCTTCACGACTTCCTCCAGAGAGGTGATGCCACGTTTCACCTTCATGATTCCGTCCATTCGCAGCGTAAGCATGCCATCTTCCACAGCCTGATCCTTCACCTCAGCAGTCGAAGCACCGCGCAGCACCAATCGCCGCAACTCGGGTGACATCCACATTACTTCGTAGAGACCCTGGCGTCCCTTGTAACCAGTTCCTTCACATGCGTCACAGCCTTCACCTCTGTAGAACGTGATCCCAGCCGCCTCGTCAGAACTGATTGCCAGGGCTCCCAGTTCCTCAGCTGTGTACTTGTACTCCTGTTTGCACTCCGTACAAATCCGCCTCACCAATCGTTGGGCGACTATCAGGTTCACCGCGCTGGCCACGTTGAACGGCTCGATCCCCATGTCAATCATTCGAGTGACGGTCGAGGGCGCGTCGTTGGTGTGCAGAGTTGACAGCACCAAGTGACCTGTGAGCGCGGCCTTGATCGCTATGCTACCCGTTTCGATGTCCCGGATCTCTCCGACCATGACTATGTTGGGGTCCTGACGCAGGAAGGCCCTCAGTGCGGCGGCGAACGTCATGCCAATTTCGGTGCGGACGAGTACCTGATTGATCCCGTGCAGATTGTACTCCACCGGATCTTCGGCCGTCATGATGTTCACTTCCGTAGTGTTGATCCGCTGCAGCGCCGAGTAAAGAGTCGTAGTCTTGCCTGACCCCGTAGGTCCAGTCACCAAAACCATCCCGTAGGGGTTGAGGATGGCCTTCATCAGGTCTTCTTCTGCTTTGGGCTCGAAGCCGAACTTGGTGAGGTCGAGTGTAAGGTTGCCCTTGTCGAGAATCCGGAGCACAATCTTCTCGCCGTATATCACGGGCAACGTCGAGACGCGGAAATCGATTACCCTCTTTCCCATCTTGAGCTTGATTCGCCCATCTTGCGGCACGCGTCGTTCGGCTATGTTCAGGGCGGACATGATCTTGACTCGACTGGTCAGCGCCGCCCGCAATTTCAGCGGTGGCTTCATCACCTCTTGCAGCGCCCCGTCTATGCGATAGCGGACCCGCAGTTCACGCTCGAAGGGTTCGATGTGAATATCGCTCGCACCGCGCTTCACGGCGTCGGTCAGAATTCCATTGATGAGCTTGACTACTGGTGCGTCGTCAGCGATCTGTGATGGTGCATCGTCATCATCCTCCTCCTCGATCACCTCCAGGTCCTCATCCTCGATGTCTTTGAGGATGGTTTGGAGTTGCGCGTCGGTCTGCTCGTAGTACTTCTCGATGGCAGTCCGCAGCGTGTACTCACCGGCGATAACAGGGAAGATGTCGTACCGGGTTATGAACTTGAGATCGTCCACCACCGTCATGTTGGTGGGATCCGACATTGCTACGGTCAGGGTTCGGCCCTCACGCTTGAGCGGCAAAACCGTATGCTTAACCGCAACATCGCCTGGAATCATCTTGACTATGCGCTCGTCTACCTCGAAGCGAGCGAGGTCTACCGCAGGCATGCGGTACTGGCGCGCCAGCATCTTGGTGATCTCGGTCTCTTCAACAAGACCGAGCTTCACCAAGGTGTAGCCCAACCGCATCCCGGAATTCCTCTGCTCTTGAAGCGCCTGTTGTAACTGCTCCCGCGTAATCAGGCCTTCGCGAACCAAGAGGTCACCGAGCCGCTCTGCTGTTCCAGCCGCAGCTGTCGCCATCACAGTCCTGGTTGGGAAGCGAAGTGGAGCTTAGTTAACTCGTTTATTCCCAACGGCATAAAGTATGTGTACTCGAAATCGTGTCAAGCCACCAGACTCAGGGTCGGACCAGGTTGCGGATTCGATCCAACGTCGCAGCCCCAATCCCCGGCACTCGCCTGAGACTCTCGACCGTCCTGAACGGTCCGTTCTTCCGCCGATCTTCGACGATCGCTCGGGCCTTGCTCGGACCGATGCCTGGAAGTTGGGTAAGCTCGTCCACGGTCGCTGTGCTGAGCCTCACAGGTTTTACAGCACGATTCCGGTCCTGTCGGGGCTGCCCGCTGAACACCACGTGGGAGGCAACGGCCTCCAGTACCGTGGGGCCAACCCCCGCGACGCGGTCAAGCCCCGCCAAGGATCCGAACGGACCGTTGGACACACGGTCCGCCACAATCCGCCCAGCCAACCCCGGGCCGATCCGGGGCAAGCGCGTCAGTTCCGCTGCCGGAGCGCGGTCGACGTCAACCCGTTCTCCCGGCGCGAGGGGTCGCGCCAACCTCTCCGCTTGGACGGTCAGCGAATCTCTGGTCGGCCGATCTGGCGCTACGCCTCGGTAGAGGACGTCGCCCGGAGCTGCGGTATTGAGGGCAAGGAGCCTGATCAGAAGCCCCGCCAGGGCCAGGCCAAGTAGAATGAACGCTGCCCTGCGATCGTCCTTTGTGGCCATGCCACATGATGGGCCAGGTCCTTGAGCGTTACCGAACCATAATCACGCGACGAGGTGCTAGATGTTGCGGGTTTTGTAGCAGAGAAAAGACCCTGTAGACAGCCCACTCACCTCACCAGCGCCACCGCCACATCGCCCACGATCTGCAAGCTCTCAGCACTCACTTTGTCCACGGTGTCCTCCAGCGTGTGCCAGTAGCCGTTGCCGGAACCATAGGTGAAGTCGATGACGTCAATCGTTCTGATGCCGGCGCGAATGAGTGGTAGATGGTCGTCCGTCAAGACCGGGCCTTCCGAGTCCACGAACACACTGCCGTACCCAAGTTCGGCTGCCTTATCCCAAACCCGCTGCACCACTTCGGGTGCACTGCGAACGGAGTTCCACTCCCGAGGGAGCCTCAGGTCACTATCACCCACCATGTCCCAGACTACGCCGAACAGTGGTTTAGGGACTGCTGGATCGAGATGCTCGGCGTAATACCGGGACCCGATCAAGACGTCGAGATCTCGAGCAAAGTCGCCGTAGTCCTCACCATCGACGAACAGCAGATCGACGCCGAAGGTAGGTGGCCTCCGCACCAGCACGTCCGCGACACCCAGCAACAACGCCACACCTGACGCGCCATCATTGGCTCCAGGAATCGGCAGCCGTTGCTCCCCGAGATTGGCACTCCTGTCGGCGACCGGCCGAGTATCCCAGTGGGCCACATAGATAATACGCTCGGTCATGTCGGGTCTGAAACGCCCGGTGAAATTCCGCAGGCTCAGAGTATCGCCATCCCGCGTCACGTGATTCCAAGCTTGGACTTCCACCGAGTCGGCTGTGGCCTGCAGCCGCTCTAGAATCCAGTCACCAGCCTTCCGGTGACCTTCCGTGTTAGGCACTCGTGGGCCGAAGCTCACTTGCGTCTCTACGTACTGCAGCGCTGCCGCACCATCAAACTCCTGTTCCGCCCGGACTCCCGCACCGCAACCAACGAACGCAGTTAGGACAGCAATGGTGCTCAGTCTCATCTAATCTCACCCGCGAAGAACCTATAATCGACATAGATCGTGAACACTGCTTGCGACAGCCTCTGTGATAGGTGCCGCAGATCGCTCAAAACATAGCTGAATGTAGCACCACCTTGCAGCGATTCCGACAGTCCGGTGTCGACCCGCACGTCCAGCACCTGACGCCGACTATCCGACACGGTTCTGCACTCGCTGCTCCCCGTTGATGCTAAGCATTGCGCTCTCGTAGACGAGGTGTACGAGACCATGGTACGAATCTCGTTTCGCGTCCGTATCAATCCCGTTGGCGGCCGAAACCGGAGTCTGAGGCTTCCGTACCAGTCCGTTTGATCGGTGTTCGTCGTGTTTCCGGTCGTGAAACGCTTGTTCTTGGCAGAGCTAAAAGATCCGGACGTCTCGATTCCGGCTGGCCACATTATGGTCAGGCTCGGCGTCAATGCGGACGTATAGTCTTCCGTCAACCTAGATCCCTTCACGCGGCCATCTACGTCCGACGGCAATAACGGATCGATCACTGGTTGCAAGGTAGCCCGCTCTACAATTCGATATTGGACCTGAGCACTCAGACTGGAGAACACACGCCGGAGGCCCGAGCCGGGTGTGTAGACCCAGGAGGCGAGAAGCGATGGCCACTCTCTACTCTTCTGCTCGTTCCGTTCCTGTCCCTCGGCGCGGTTGAACCAGACCACATTGTCACCCTCCCGATAGTTGATGCGAACTTGGGCTCCCAGAGGCAACCGCGTACCAGCACTGATCGTGAGTCCTTTCACCTCCCCGGTCGACGTCGACGGAACACCGTTCTGCACCCGAAAGTCCTGGAGGCCGCCCAACCCCAACTCATAGCTCAGCCCCGGCACGAAGGTGATATCGTTGAAGTTGGACCGTAGTTCTCTCGCGTACGAGAAGTCCGCGGGCAGAACGCCTCTCATCACCGCTGCGGGAGTACTCGATTCACCGAAAATGCCTCCAAAAAGGCGCGCTAAATCGACGGTCGCTCCAAATTCCCTCACTCTCGAGTTGGATGTGCTCTGAGGAGTGCGAAACAATCCGAAAACGGAATCTGTCGGGACGGGGGTGTTCGGGTCACGGTTGAACAGAAATGAGCTGGTCAAGATGAACCTGGGGCGCAACCAGGAACTCACTACTGGATTGATGTCTATTCCGGTGGAAATGCGTCTGGTCCTTTCAAACCCAACGTCCATACCAAACAGGTCTGTGCTCTGGTTCCCCAGATATCTGCCCAATGCGGTCGTGTCGCCGTAGTCCTGCAGATCACGCGTGCTGGAGTACGCCGCACGGAAACCGAACGACGAGAACGGCCGGAAGTCCAACTCAGCGGTGTTGCGCCATAGATGTGTAATACCGGGCAGCTGAGTCAGTACGGTGTCGGTCGGCAACTCCACCGGGACTCGAAATACTTTGCGATCGAGCCTGTTGTTGGTGAGCGTCGTGGAGAACCGCAAACGCTGCGGATTCCACCGTAGCCGCGACGATCTCAACGCCTTGCCGAACTCGCTGTCTCTTATGAACCCGGGAAGCCAGTTGACAAAGCTGACGATGAAATTTGGAACCGCTTTAATCGTGTGAGGCCTGGGGAAACTGTGGTAGTCGGCGTTGGCCTGCTGTGTAGTCGTCTTTGCCTCACTGAGTGAAGTCGAGCTCGAGCCAGTGCTCCTTCGAGCTCGAACAGTCAGTGGGTCGATCACCGCCCGTTCTATGAACGAATCTCCCCGCCTGACTCGCCTGAGCGCAACATCGACGCTCGTCAGCGAGCTTCCGGGCTTGCGAAGGTTTCTCAGGGCATCGGCTCTGACATCTGTGTCGGCGACATAGAACGGATCGGCATCGGTTCCCGTGTATTGAACCTGAAGCGGCATGCTTATGCCCAGTGTCTCGGGCAAGAACTTGTCCAGGTTCAAACCGAGGCCGAGGCGGAGCGACTGGTCCGTTACATAACTAGGGTCCTGTTCCAGCTGGCGAAACTGGTCATTCACCCGATTGAACCCAACACTCAACTCCGCTACATCCGCGGCCGCAAAGCGAACATCGAGCGCCGAGGCGACACCGGCGTCACTGATAACGTCGGTCAACCGTATGTCATTCGCCCATAATTCGGCCTGCGGTATAATCACTGATTCCTGCGCGCGGAAAATACTCACGGCCACCTCTGACACGCGAGCGAGGTTTGGCGGTGACGTAGCGGGATTGAGGACCTGGATGAAATATGGACCGTCACACGCCACGTACGCCGTGGAATCACCACCGCATTCCGCAGCACCAGAGGGCGGCTCTCCACTGAGCCATCTGTTTTCTACCATGGCCCGGAGTGTGGTCCATCGGGCCATGTCAACCACAATCTCCGGCTCCCAGCTAACGCTCCTGATCGGAGTCCGATACATGTAGAAGTTGTTTTCGTCGCGTCCCACCTTGATGAGAAACTCCAAGTCTCCTTCTTCCCATCCGACGCCCCTGCCACGAGCCCAGACTCGAAGTTTGCGATATTTGAGGAAATTCTTGTCTGCCGTATTCGTAAAGCGATTTAGCGCCTCGCCCCGTTCACCAGCGCGTATGTCACTGACCAACACCCGCAGGGACGTCTCGTTTACCTGGACGCTGCCGAAGGTCAGGTCTAAGTCCGCTCTCTCGGGTTCGTCCACCACTCCCGGGGGCGACTCGTATCCGAGGTCTGCGTCGTCCGTCCCGATGACCGAGGCAATCACTTCACCGTGTGCTTCTCCCTGGCTCCCGCTCAGTCCAGAGATCGGAGTTTCAGCTCGCTTGATCCAAGGAGCTCCAACGAAACGCATGCGAGCCAGCGAGATCGAGAACTCCCGTTCGCCAGTTCCCTGGTCCGGTGCCACCAACGTCATCCGCAGTGATTGGACTTGAGTGATATCGGGTTGTCCGACCTGCACGGTGTCGACTCGAAGTGGGATGCGATAAAGGCGCCACCTCCATGTCTCGCCCGGCTCCTCTGTATAACGCCCACCCTCTCGCACGAAATACTGGTCATCTCCTATTGGGAACACATATCGCATGAAGTCTTCCTGCACCGTGCCCACGTTCACGTCCAGGCGGTTATCACCATCCAAATCTTCCGTATTGAGCGCTCCATTCCGTCTGGAGCAGCGGGCCAGGAGGTTTCCCAGTGAGAAGGCGGTAAGGTCCGTGAACGCGGCGAGATCGCAGGTTGGAAACGGCTCCACCACATTGCCACTCGCGGCATCGGTAATTGAATCGAGGTAGTCTTGTAGAATGCCCACTTCGCCCACTTGACCGTTATAGACGTTAGTCAACGAATCCTTCTCTGAGTCGAGTCGGTTCACGCCCACAAGCTGAAAGCCGTCGAAGGTCGTGTCGACGCCGGCAGTATTGAACAACGTCGGACCGAACCCCACGGCATCCTCGAACACAGTACCGAGATCGAAGACCAAGTAGGCTCCTTCCGTCATCGCCGTACGTGCCTGGTCTTCCATCACCCAGAACTCCAGGAATTCTGCGCGAGAGAGATCCACCCCTACTCCCGAACCACCGCCCAGAGGTTGGGCCATGCTACGCCATCGAGGCCCTGGAGTGTGCGGTCGGTACCAGCGCGGCACCCCGGTAGGCAGTTCCGGCACTCCACCCACAGTGTCTGGTAGGAGCGTCATCCACAGCACCGTTTCGAGCGATACGCCGGAACCGGAGAGCACTATCGACGAGTCGATTTGGTCTGAGGTGAATTGCACTATCTCATTGGCGGTTCGTACCAGGTTCTGCCATACGAGTGGCACCGCCTCAGTAGAATTGAAATTCCCAGTCGGATCCAAATACTCCGGTGGCAACCCCAAGCCCGATGACGGAACACTGCTGAATTGATACGCTCCTTCGCTCAGGTTGAGGCCCGTGCTCGGAGTTGTCTCGAAATCTTCGATATAGGCTACACCTGACCGGTTGGAGTTGGGCAGTGAGACCGCCACTTCTCCATCGATGTCTATTGCCGACGGAACTGACGTTCTGACTAGCGGCAGCCGATCGAGGAAGCGAGTAACGCCATTGGAGCGAAAGGAAAGGTCGGTGCTGAGTCCTCCGATGAACATTGCCTGGGGCTCGAAGCCCAGCAGTGGACGGTTGCTGACTGTCCTTTCGCTCTGAAAAATCCCGATGGCATTGAGGTCTCCCGTCGTACCAAAGCTGTAAGTCCCGGAGAAACCAAGGATGCTTCGAGGCGCGTCATCAAACAGCTGATTCTCCTCGTATTCGGCGCGCACTTGGGTGGGGCCCTGAAACAGTGAGTCAGGGTTCATGAAGGTTAGCTGACCCAATGCATAGTCAATCTCATAATCGCGCCCACGTACGAGTTGCCTGTCACGGATATACACTCGGTCACTGCCGACCCGAACCTGTATCGCCCCTAGGTTGAGCGTGTTCCGGTTGCCGGCTCCGCCCGCCTCGTAGTGAATGGCCATGTTGAACTTGGGAGGTGGCCCTTGTGACAGTCTGAGGTAGGTCGGGGTCCGGTAAAGCGAATCATTGCGCTCCGGCTGCGCGAGGTGTGTAGTGTCAGCAAAAGGGGTCAAATGGGGGAAGACCAGATAGAGGTCCCGAATGGGCTGTCCACCACCGGGATCCCTTTGCCTGGGGAAGACCCGGTTGAATTCGTCGAGCGTAGACTCATCAGTCGACAGCGCAACACCTAGTTGCGACAAGTAAGTTCCCTGCGCGGCCAGAGGTGTCTCAGAGTTGGTCACCAGAAGTGCCACGCGGATAGTACCTCGGTCCATGTCCCTGCTACCGATTCGGTAGGCGTTGCGCATCTCGTAGCGGAATGTCGGGACTTCAGTCCCGCGACGTGGCTCGTAGATCAACTCCAGGGTGTCGAGCACACTATTCGCCGCCGGAAACGTCCCTACCGTATCACCGGACGTCGTCACGTACGATACCGCCAGGAAGTCCTGGGTACCCACTCGGGTGTTGAGCGCGAACCAAGTACCAGATGCATCCAGGTAGTAGTCCCTACCCTCTATCAACAGTTCCCACGAGAAAGGACCTACGCGCTGGGGACTGTCCGACCGTAGAGCGACTGCGTTTATACCTCCCAGATTTGGATTGTCCTCGACCTGCCCGCTCTGGGCTCGTAGCCGGTAGATCCGGACTGCCGCTGGTTGCATCGCGCCGGGAAGGGTGGCCGGGTTGATGTTCAGGATGTCCACAGCCGGATATCCGGGGAGGCCCGCCGGATCGGTGACGAAGAACAATCGGCCGGCCTCAAAATCGAGATCCCTGGCTTCGAAGTCGATGGGCTGGGTGGCTGCATCTCCGATGGTGAACTCCCGGACGCGAACCGCCGATCCCTTTTGTTGGGCGGCAATGGACCGGAAGTTCAGAGCCCCTAGCTGAGCCTCGGCCTGAACACCGAAGGAGTTCGACGGGATGCCTGTCGTTATGAAACGCGACGAGGGGACTTGGAATGTTACCGTGCCGATGTCCACTCGTTGGAGAATTTCATCTTCCAGACCTTGGTAGTAGACCGTGATGCTGTTGTTGGCACTGAATTCTCGTTCGGTGTCGAAGTCGACATCCAAGTGAACCCGATCTCCCACCAGCCCCGTCGCCCGTACGTCGAACCGATCTCCCAGTGTCGGAGCTGGGAAGCCGCCGACGCAACCGGATGCTACATTGAATGCATCAGCTGCCGTACAGCGGGCGTTGGTAACTCGGTCAAAGATCAGCTCGAGCCGCGCGCTGAGGTCGAGCCCCAATTGTGCGAACTCCGCCAGGGACTCGAGGGTGATCTGCTCACCAGGAACACCCTCCTCCTCGGTGGGCTGGGCCAGGGCTTCCGGTCTCGGAATAGCGATAGTCGGCCCTGCCGGCTCCACCCCCAGTGTGGCAAGCAGCGACTCGTGCCTGCGTGCGGCTCGTTGACGGGCGATTGCCGCTCGCGTAGCTATCTCCCACTGCCTAGCCAGCGCAGAGGGAGTGGCTCGTGGGCCCAGCCTGCCACCAGGCTGGAACGCTGCCGGAACGCGAACAAACAGGGTGTCGGAGAGGAGCCTGAGACGTACACTAGGCGGCGTCGCGGCCCCTGTCTGAGCCAGGACCGTGCCGCCGGGCACCAGAAGAGCGGCGAGGGTAACCGCTATAGTTGCGCGCGACACTTTCGTCGTGGAAGTGGGGTACGCCTTGTATGGGGCGAGTAGTTACAATATAATGTGCGGGCCAAGTCATTACAAATCAGCGAGTTACGCCAGTACATGAAGATCCTGAGCAGATACGTCATCAGACAGCACGCCGCGCCTTTTCTGTTCTCTTTCGCGGCGTTGACCGGTTTCATGCTGCTCAACCAGATAGCCCGGAGGCTGGAACAGCTCGTGGGCAAGGGATTACCGTGGACTGTCGTTGTCGAGTACTTCATCCTGACGATACCCTTCCTCGTCGCAATGACGATCTCGATGTCGGTTCTGGTCGCAGTCCTCCACACCTTCAGCCGGTTGGCCCGGGATAGTGAGATAACAGCATTTCGGGCGGGCGGCATCTCCCTCGGCCAACTAGTCCGTCCTGTGCTGGCCGCAGCAACCCTTGTCGCTGTCGTGGCGTTCCTGTTTGGAGATCAGATCCTCCCCCGCACCAATCATCGACTGCGCACCCTCATGACCGCCATAGGAAGAACCAAGCCCACGTTTCAGCTCAAGGAACACGTCATCAATGACGTAAAGCGAGGTCAAGTCTTCCTGCGAACCGCCGTGATCGACCAATCCAGCTTCAGCATGCGCGACGTGACGATCTATCAGTTCACAAACCGCAACACCATTGCGATAGTGTACGCCGACAGCGGACGGATCGCCTTTGCTCCGAACGAAGAAGACCTGTTGCTCAATCTGTTCGATGGTACGGTACACGAATTCGAACGTCGGAACCCCGGATCCTTTCAGTACACGCCCTACCAGCGATACGTCTTCAAGTTGGAAGGCATTGGAGGCGGTGTCTTTCGACGCGAAGACGATACGTTCCGCGGTGACAGGGAACAGGGAACTTGTGAGCTGGAAAACGTGGTCGGCGAAGCCAAACGCCAGGAGTGGCTCGCGAGTCGTCGGGCAGAAGCCGCACAGCGAAACGGACTCCGTAGCTTGGTCGGCCTTCCGTTGGTCCAACCCGACACCGCGGCCCCCTCTCCGCGCCGCAGTCTGTACTGTCGCGCATTGACAGCCCTCATGCCCGAAGAACTCGAAGCCCAAGAGACACCGCGTAACCGCCGGCAATCCGATTCCGCCTCCGCTGCCGCTACAACTCGTATGAACGTTCCCTCGCGAATGTCGTACTTGAGTAGCCGCACTCAGCGTACCCAAATGAATGAAACTCGCACTCAACTGGACCGCAAACGAGGCAACGAACGGCGGGCGGCAATATTCCTGGTGGAGTTTCACAAGAAGTACGCCATTCCAGCTGCATGCATAGTCTTCGTTCTGATCGGCGTTCCACTGGCCCTGAGGTTCCCCGGGGGACTTGGGATGGTCATCGGAGTCGCGATGGCGATATTCGGCATCTACTACGTCGGACTGATTGCGGGAGAATCGCTGGCTAACCGCCTGACCGTTGCCCCATTCTGGGCGATGTGGGCCCCCAACGTTCTACTTGGGACTCTCGGCGCGATAGCGCTCTGGCGGACCACCCTACAAGGTGTCGGTGCCCGTGGCCCCGATCGGCGAACCCGAGCCTCTCGCCTCAGAAGCTCCCAGTCACCCTCGTGATCGCCAGTATCCTCGACCGATATCTCCTCCGGGAGTGGCTCAAGATCTTCACGGTTACCACCTTCGGTTTTCCGTTGGTCGTGATCCTGTTCGAGATCACTGACAGACTGGGCGTCTATCTTGGCCGTGGCCTTGGTCCCGCCACAATCGCCCTAGCTTATCTCTACAGCCTACCGGACAAGGTGTTCCTGGTGCTGCCGGCGGCCGTGCTTTTCGCAACCGTCTTTAGCATCGGTGCCATGGTTCGCCACTCAGAGCTGTCTGCAGCCAAGGCCTCGGGCCTGAGTTTTCGCCGCATTGTATCACCGATCCTCGGGGCTGCACTCGTTGTCACTGGCGCCGGCATTGTCATCGGGGAGTTCGCTCCCGGGGCAACACGTCGGCAACTGGAACTGCTCGGCGACCTCGAGATACGGTCGCACAGTTCGCGGCAAAACTTCGTCTACCGAGCCGAGCGGGGATGGGTCTATTCAGTCCGCTCTCTCGATGTGGCACAGCGACAGATGTACGACGCAGTACTTGAACGTGAGGGAACGGGAGACGCTTATCCAACTCTCGCTGTCCAGGCAAGGAGCGCCATTTATAGCGACTCGACGGAAAGCTGGTTGCTGCGAGACGGTCGCTTCCGCATCGTAACCGAAACAGAGGGTGAAGCCACCTTCGTGTTCGACTCGCTCCGACTACGCGATCTCAAGGAAGCGCCGGCTGATCTCCTGGTCGAAGCCAAGAAGCCGGAGGAAATGACATACGCCGAACTCGGGCGTTACATCATTGCCCTGGAGCGATCTGGAGGTGACGGTAGGAAGCTGAGCGTCATGCGGGAACTCAAGATCGCCGTCCCGGTTACGTGCATCATCATTACACTTTTCGGTGCACCCCTAGTAGTCTCGGCACCTAGGGCTACGGGAGCCTTCGGAGCAGCGGTGAGCTTGGCGACCACGATGCTCTTTCTGTTGTTCGTCCAGTTGTCACAG
Source organism: Gemmatimonadota bacterium (assembly GCA_039588335.1). Lineage (GTDB taxonomy): Bacteria > Gemmatimonadota > Gemmatimonadetes > Gemmatimonadales > GWC2-71-9. The sequence goes on from JBDGZZ010000063.1 coordinate 37,044, forward strand.
GCGGTGGGCGCGGCTGGCGTAGTACCTCCCATGGTAGCGGCTTGGACGCCGAACTTCCTCTTCGGCGTTGCCGGTATAGTCCTGTTCCGCCGGGCACCGACCTAGAGGAGATTCAGTAGCCGAGGAACAGGCAGAGGAGAAGAAGTACGGGCCGAAGAGGCAGGAGTGAATCCCCGACCGGCAGGAATCGAAACACATGGACACATACGGCTGGCTCTCGATTCTTCCACCTATCGTTGCGATCGCCTTGGCGATCAAGACGAAACAGGTATACCTGTCGTTAGGCCTATTCGTTTGGCTCGGCTGGACCATCATGAGTTCGTGGAACCCCGTAACAGGACTAATCCAATCCGTCGACACCTACATCAGTCAGGTGACGACCGCCGATAACGCACGAGTTCTTTTGTTCAGCTCTCTCATCGGTGCAATGATCACACTGACGCAAGCTTCCGGAGGAATGGATGGGTTTGTGAATTGGGTCGAACAACGAGGACTCGCCCGATCACGGCGGTCGGTCGGATTGATCACGGCCGCAGTGAGCTTCGGGGTTTTCCTGGAATCGAACTTCAGCCTCCTGGTGTCGGGATCGGTGGCTCGCCCGTTGTTCGACAAGTGTAGAATCTCGCGTGAAAAACTGTCATACATCATCGACGCCACGTGCGCACCCAAGCTGATATTGATTCCGCTCAACGCATGGGGGGCTTACATAACGAGTCTGCTGCTGGCGCAGGACGTTGCCAACGCCAACACCCTACTGTTTGCCGCTCTTTCGCTCAACTTCTACGCTATTCTGGCAATCGCGCTGGCACTTTTCGTGATCCTAGCAGATTGGAACATCGGTCCGATGCGTGAAGCCGAACGACGGGTTGCTGAGGAAGGCAAACTCCTGAGGGACGGCGCCGAGCCGCTCGTGTCCGAAGAAGTCTCCACGACCCGCGCCAAGGAGGGCGCTCCCAAGCGCGCCATCAACATGGTGGTCCCAATTCTAGTCATGGTAGCAACGGTCCCGACAGTTCTCTGGATCACAGGAAACGGCAGCATTCCGAACGGTAGTGGGTCCCGAGCCGTACTGTGGGGGGTGATTGTCGGGCTGTTGGTGGCGATCAGTATGTATAGGCTACAGGGCATCATGACGGTGAAGGAAGCGACTGACTACTTAATCAAAGGAATCCAGGGCCTCATCCCGGTAGTGATCGTCCTGTCGCTAGCGTTCGCGATCGCCGCTACGACGCGAGAGTTGGGCACGGGAGTGTACGTAGCAGACGCGGCGCGGCGCGTACTCAACCCAAACTTCGTACCGGCTATAGTCTTCGTCCTAGCGTGCTTCATCGCCTTCTCGACAGGAACATCGTGGGGAACTTTCGCGATCATGATCCCCATCGTGATGCCGATGGTGACGATGTTGGACCTTCACCCGGGACTGACGATCGCAGCAGCTCTCGGTGGCGGCATCTTCGGAGATCACTGCTCACCGATTTCCGATACGACGATCGTTGCATCGATGGCATCTGCAACGGATCACATCGATCATGTCAGAACACAGCTGCCCTACGCTCTGATTGCCGCCGGAACGGCGACGGTTCTGTTCGTTCTGTTCGGATTCATTCTGTAGAGGCGACCAAGACACCGCTCACGACTTACCGTCCGCGCACGCTGGATTTACCTTCCCAACCATGAAGACACTTCGCTACCTGGCGTACTCCGCCGCAGTTGTTGCTTACGCCCTCGTGGTACTGGGTGCGGTGGTTCGAATAACGGGCTCGGGCCTTGGTTGCGGCGATGACTGGCCGCTATGCAACGGCCACCTAATACCTCCGCTCGACGACTACCGGACCGTGCTCGAATGGAGTCACAGGCAAGTGGCAGCCATACTGAGCATCTTAATTGTGGCCATGGCAACATACGCATTCCGGATTCGACGGGAACGAATGGGGTCGGGCCCCGGCGGCACGCTGCGGCCAGCCCTCATCGCCGTCGGTTTGCTGATCCTACAGGTCCTGTTCGGAGCCGTTACCGTTTGGCTCGAGCTGCCCGCTGCAGCCGTCATTCTCCATCTGGGGGTGGCTCTGTTGCTCGTTGCGTCGCTCCTCGTGACTGCTTTCAGGTCGGACGACACGCTGGAGCCTTGTGGGGGATCGGTGAAGAGGGGGGCAGTCGTATCGGCAGCAGCACTTGCTGCTGCCGTGCTACTCCTCGGAGGTCTGACCGCCAATCTAGGGGCGGGCCCTTCATGCCTCGGCTTCCCGTTGTGCAACGGTCAGCTTTGGCCCACAGCCGGAGTAAGCGGACTGCCGCACATTCACTGGACCCACCGTCTTCTGGCCTACGCATTCTCCCTACACCTGCTGGGTGTGGGCATGCGGTACCGGAAGGCCGATGCTCCGCCACAGGTCAAGCAGGCAGTCTGGATGGCCTTTGCCGCCACGGTCCTGCAAATCATAGTGGCGGCAACGATGGTGTTGGCCCTACTCCCGCCTGTCTGGCGCGCCATGCATGTGGCGGTTGGAGTTGCGCTGTGGGGCGTGCTGGTATACGCGGTCTGGCTCGTTACTGATCACCCGCGTCGGGAAGCCGCGTAGATCGAACGTCCAGCTTTAGGAAGGCAGAATTAGTTCGGTCTGTGGCTCCCGGGGAGTGACCTCCGGGCCTTCCTCGAGGAGTATGACGTTCACCTCACTTCGGACACCAAAGTTACCGGTTAGGTATACGCCTGGCTCCACTGAGAAGACCACGCCTGGAACAAGTCTGCGGATATCGTTGGTCTCGAAGTTGTCCAGGTGCGGCCCCGAGCCGTGTAGATCGGCATCAATGGAGTGACCCGTTCGGTGCGTGAAGGCCTCCACGTAGCCACGGTCGCGCATCACCGATCTGGACGCGTCATCCAACGCGGCCCCGGTGACCGGCTCGCCCCTTTGCCACGCATCTCGCAACTGTGCAATGGCCGTATCTCGAGCGTCTCGAGTGGCCTCCCAGACTCTCACCACTTCGGTTGGCGGCGTACTGCCCGAGAATCCCATCCATGTCTGGTCCGCCCACGCAACTCCGGCGGCGGCTCCGAACAGATCCAACAGTACTACTTCGTCGGCCCCTAGCGTACGCGAGCCATCTTCCGGGGAATCGTAGTGTGGGTTGGCCGCGTTGGGCCCGAATCCGACAATGGGAGGTTCAAGCCAGCCTTTTCCATCGCCGCAATCACGTTCTGCTGAACTTCGTGCTCGGTGACTTCGCCGACCTTGTTAACCACGTTCTGGAGCGTGTCGCGCGCAATTCGCGCAATGTCCTCTGCCGCTTGTCTGTGAAGCTCCAACTCCGCAGGCGTCCAGCACGCTGCAAACCGAGTCACCAGCACATCTGATGGGATGACTGTTGAGCCGAATCGGCTCAACAGAGAGATGATACCCGCCGGAACCCTATCTAGATACGGTACGGCGTTCTCCGGTGAAGTCTCCATCGCGACGCACTTCCCGGCAAACATCTTCTCCAGCAACTCATGCAGTTCCTGCCACGTCGTATAGTGCACGATCCGTCCAGGGACGTCGGTTACGGCGTTCTTATCGATCGTGTGGACTAGGCAAATCGGTTCGCCCGACGCCGGGAGCCACACGAAGAGTCTTCTAGTCAGCATGCCCCGGTATCCGACCAAGCGTTGCGCCACGGGATTCAAACCGTGAAAGTCGTAGATGAGCCAGCCGTCTGCCCCCAACTCTCGGAGAGCTGGGCCCAGTTGGGTGAAGTCAATTCGCTCGAAAGCCGCCACTATTCACCACCGTTGTTATTCCCGGTTTGCCAACGACAGCAGTCATCACCCTTCGCACCGCAGGACACATGTATCATCGCCCCTTCGAAAGCCGTGAGTTCTCGCAGCAGCTCGGCAAGAGCCGCGCCGTAGAACCCACAGGCCGTTCCATCTAGCATGGCCTCCGCCCAACCGGGATTGGCAACCGCGACTATTCCGTCGGTTTCATGAACCGACATCGTTACGCCAAATACTCTGTCAGCCAGTCGTCGAGCAGTCCTGAGTCCCAGACGTTTGCGCATTCCCGACGGCGCAGCCTTGTGCGCAAAACGCCTAGTGGGCGACACCCGCGACATGGCGCGGCGCGCTGCCCATCTGCCTCCCTGAGTGAGGACCAAGCCGGCATCACTCCTCCTGCCAACCAGTCGAAACAGTTGTGCGGCTTCCCCTGAGTCCACGAATCCGCCTTTTTGAGCCAGCCTAGCGTATCGCTCGATCTGTGCTGTGACGGTCGGATTCATGCCTAGGCGCTTCGGTAACAGATCCTCCGGATAATGCGGGACCCGCTCCGGGCCTTGCTGGTCTAGAGAGCGCACTGACTGAAGTACAGCCAGAGGGATGATCGCGTTAATGCGAGTAGTGTCCACGTAGATGGATGATCTCTGTATACCGACGGCGCGCAAGTTAGCGAGGGCGCGGTAGATCGGCCAGTGGCTGTTGCGTATGAACGCTCGTCGAGCGATTCTATGCATGACTCGTGCTGGGTTAGTACTGGCTCTTGGCCCTTTACACTAGGACCGATGACCAATGGCAGCAGCCTCTGAAGACCAGCGGCGCGCTTTCGAAGAAGAAGCGCTCCCGCATCTGGATGCCGTGTACAGGGTGGCACTGCGGCTCGCGGGAGACGAGGCTCAGGCGGATGACCTGACCCAGGAAACCATGCTCAAGGCGTACCGCTCTTGGCACCAGTACAAGAGGGGAACCAACGTGAAGGCGTGGTTGCTCACAATCCTGCGACACACTTTCATCAACGAATACCGCAGGTCGAAACGGGCTGGATCAACTATAGACATCAACGAAGTCGAGGGATATACCGTTTTTCACGACGTCCAAGAAACAGACCCGGAGGGAAGGTTCTTCTCCAAGATCGTGGACGACGAAGTCCTTCGTGCAGTCGACTCGTTGCCGGAAGAGTTTCGCGAGACCCTGGTGTTGAGCGATGTCGAGCAGCTTTCGTATGCTGAGATCGCAGAGGTGACGGGCGTACCCATAGGAACTGTCAAGTCCAGACTGTTCAGAGCTCGCCAAGCGCTTCAGCAAGTGCTGTACGACTACGCTGTTGAGATGGGATACATAAAGGGGGTGGAAAAATGACGGCCCCGCAACCAATCGACTGTCACGCTGCAGCGAGACGCCTCTATGAGTACTTGGACGGCGAACTGACTCCCGATATAGAAGCTTCCGTGAGGATTCATTTGGAGGACTGTGCGCCGTGCTTCTCGTTGTTCGGATTCGAAGAAGCCTACTTGTCTTTCCTCAAAGCACGAACGCAAGCACAGTCGGCGCCTGAACACCTGAAGAAGCGCATTTTCGAGCAAGTTCTCTTCGATCAGGATTCGGTGGATACAGAGTGAACCTAGCCGTCGCGGCCACCCTTGCGGGATCATTCGCGTTCGTCGGCCGCGGCCTGGGTTGGCTCACGACCGCTGGTGCGCTCGCAGCAGCCGTGGTGGGAGCGGCAGTTTTCGCGGGAGCAGGCATTGCGGGCGGAGCACTCCTCGGAACGTTCTTCATCTCCGGCAGCATCCTCACGAAGCTCACCAGTCGCAACGAATCGCAGCGCCTCAATCAACACATAGGGGGCAGGACGCCGAGGCAAGTATTGGCCAACGGAGGTTGGGCCGCCGTAGGTGCGATAGCCGCTTCAGCATCCGAGATCGGATGGCCCCTTCTGGCCGGTTCTCTCGCCGCGGCCCAGGCGGACACATGGGCAACGGAAGTGGGGGCATTCTCTGCCAAACCACCGCGACTCATCACGTCCGGTAGGGTTGTCACGGCAGGTACATCGGGTGGGATCACGGTCCTGGGGAGTTTGGGTGGAGCCTTGGGAGCCACAGTCACGGCACTTGCGGCAGCTCTGTTGGGACTGACTCAACAGGTTGCCGTGGCGGCGTTGGTGGGCGGATTGTGCGGAATGACGGTCGACTCTGTGCTGGGAGCCACGGCGCAGGGCAGGTATGTCTGCGAGACGTGTGAAGAAACGGGAGAGACTCGGATTCACTTGTGCGGTCGCCGCGGGAGGCAGACCGCGGGATCAGCGTGGATCGACAACGATGCGGTGAACTTGATTGCGACTGGAACCGGAGCTGCCGTGGCCACGGCAGTGTGGGCACTTCTCTAGCCACAACGAGCTCGTCCGAGAGCCCCACGATCCCAGCAGGATCCGAGGAACAGGAACCATGGCTCCGGTGTTCGAAATCGGACGCAACAGGACATTAGACAGTGAGCACACGATAGATGTATGACGTGATCGTGGTGGGAGCCGGCCCCGCCGGAAGCGCCACCGCGACCTTCCTGGCCCGTGCCGGGTTCAAGGTTGCGATGCTGGAGAGGGCAGCGTTCCCACGCCCAAAGCCATGCGCAGAGTACCTCAGCCCCGAGGCGTCGAGGATATTGGACACCCTCGGAGTGTCCGAGGCACTCGAGAGCGAATCTCCAGCTCATTTACACGGAATGCGGATCGTGTCCCCGTCGGGCCGCGAATTCACCGGGCGTTACCGGCCGTCGCCTGGCTCCCCGAACCGCCGTGACTACGGAATCGCGCTGCCCCGCGAGATCCTGGACCTGCGCCTGGCACGGGCTGCCGTCGCCAACGGGGTTACGCTGTTCGAGGGAACAACCCTGGAGCAGCTGGGTCCGGTGGAGGCTGGTCGCCGTATCCTACGGCTGCGGACTGCGGCGGGTCCGAGCATAATCTCGGCGCGGTTGGTGGTGGGAGCGGACGGACTGAACTCACGCGTCGCTCGACAGCTCGGACTGAGGCAAAGGGGCCGACTCAGACGGATCGCGTTCGTTACACACGTCACCGGAATCGCTGACATGCGGAACGTTGGGGAGATGCATGTCGGCCGGTCGGGCTACGTTGGCTTGGCACCGGTGGGCCGGGGGATCATCAACGTTGCTGCCGTCGTGGACGTCTGTAAGAAACGATGCGCCGGTTCCCCCAAGGAGATAATCGACCAGGTCCTGCCACAATACCCGTCTGTCTGGGACCGGTTTTCAGGCGTACGGTTCGTCAAACCCGTGACTGCAGTGGGACCTTTCGCGTGTTGGTCCAGTCGCGCTACCGCAAACCGAACAATACTCGTCGGCGATGCCGCCGATTTCTACGATCCGTTCACAGGAGAAGGGATCTACTCTGCGCTCAGAGGCGCGGAACTCGCCGCCGGCAGCATTGCGCCGCTACTCGAGCGAGACGAACTCAACAGATCAGATCTAGCACCCTACGATTTGGCCCGCCGTCGCGCCTTCAGAGGCAAGTGGATCTTGGAACGCGCAATCGCTTGGGCCATCACGAAACCCCGGCTGTTCGATCACATCACACACCGACTAGCTCAGAAGCCCAGACTCGCCGACGCACTGGTGGGTGTCACCGGTGATGTCATTCCGCATTCGAGCGTCTTGAGTCCGTCATTCGCGTGGCAGATGGTTACTCCCGGAACGACATGAGCACAATCTCACCATCCGAATTTCGAGAGCTACTCGGCGCTCTCGCGTCGGGAGTCACCGTCGTTACGGCGGTGGACCGATCCGGCCGCATTGCCGGCATGACCGCGACCGCGGTGAGTGCCGTGTCACTGGAGCCGCCGCTGATCATGGTGTGCGTCAACCACAAAGATCCGTTGCATGTGTGTTTGGAGAACGCTACGGCCTTCGCCGTCAACATTCTCGCCAGCGAACAAACAGAACTGTCGAATACGTTCGCAGGTGATGTCGAGCACAGATTCGCTGAAGCCCAATACGAGACCTCACCGGAGGGACTTCCCTTACTCTGTGACGCCCTGGCTCACGTGATCTGCGAACCTTGGAAGGCCCACCCCGCTGGCGACCACACAATCTTCTTGGGGCTCGTGGCTAGCGGTCGCACGCAAATGGGGAGTCCCCTGCTGCATTTCCGTGGCGAATACAAGACAGCCAAAGATCTTTGATGGACAAGCGTATCTCCCACATCGGGGTGGAGGCGCTGGATACACCTCAGTGCAACCCAGAACTTGCCCGCGCCACGCTCAAGGATATCGCCCGCTCCAACACGCTATTCGGCGGCAGGGCAGCAGTCTGGTACGGGATCAGGCAACTATTGAATGGGGAGGAACATCCGAGCGACCTCACGGTGCTAGATGTCGGAGCTGGGATGGGCGACATACTGCGTTACGTGGCACGCCGATTGGGGAGTCGCACGGGACTTCTGCCCATCGCCGTCGATCGTCACAGTGAGGCTGGGAGATTATGCAAACAGAGTTCTCTTCGATCGGTGGTCGCCGACGGGTGCAGTCTGCCGTTCCGCAGCAGGTCCGTCGATGTGGTCATAGCCAGCCAACTACTCCACCATTTTACTCGTGACGCAGCGATGCTGCTGATAGGAGAGTTCGTGCGGATTGCGCGGTTGGGTGTCGTCATCTCCGACCTAGAACGGGCCCGTCTCGCAGCACTCGGGATTTGGTTAGTGTCCTTTCCTCTGCTATTTCATCCGGTCAGCCGCAGAGACGGGGTTGTGTCGATTCGTCGCGGGTTCACTCCCGACGAGCTGGCCTCACTGCTGACGGCAGCCGGCGTCAGGGCGGTGGTGTGTCGCCGGCCGGGCTATCGCCTCGTTGCAACTTGGAGAGCTACTGATGCTAACGCATGACCGCATCCTGGTGGACGCCGGGATT
>JBDGZZ010000064.1:0-17280 GCA_039588335.1 Gemmatimonadota bacterium
AAGCCTTCAGAACCGTAGCGCGGATGTGCAAGCCCATAATCCTCGAGCCGATTCACGAAGTCGAGGTCTGGACGCCTGACGACAATCTTGGCGATGTGATGGGTGACCTGTCGTCCCGTCGAGGCCAGATTCTCGGTACGGAGCCCGACAAGCGGTTGATCAAGGTAAAGGCGCAGGTCCCTGAAGCGGAGATGCATCGCTACTCGACTCAACTGCACTCTATGACGCACGGCCGCGGTACGTTCCACTGGGAATTCTTGAGCTATCAGGAAGTCCCTTCAGACGTAGCCGAAAAGCTCATACAGGAACGGAAGAAGGAAGAAGAGGAGACGAGAGGCTAGGAGAAGACGGCCTAATCTTCATACGTAGGCCCGCGTGGACGTTCAACTCTATGCGGGCCTCTTCCTTGCTCGTTCGTAAGTCAAGAAACTGAACGGAGTCGCGTGTTTCTCGTCGGCATTGTGCCGAATCTTCTCCACCAGTGTCCACTCCTCCAGATTCAGATGGGGGAATACCGTGTCGCCCTCGAACTCCGCATGTACAATCGTCAGATAGAGACGATCGGCATAGGGTAACGCCAACTCGTAGATCTCTCCTCCGCCGGCCACGAAGACCTCTTCATCGGCTCGCGCGTTGCTCAGTGCATCTTCGATGCTATGAACTACCTCGGCTCCGGTTCTTCGATACTCCCGGTCCCGGGTGACCACAACATTGCGCCGGTTGGGAAGTGGTTGCCTCAAAGTCTCGAATGTCCTTCTACCCAGGATCACAGTGTGGCCCGTGGTCAAGTCCTTGAAATGTTTCATGTCCGCAGGGAGTCGCCATGGAAGCTCATCTCCCGTGCCAATGATTCGGTTCTCTGCTACGGCAGCAATGAGAGACACGATCATACGGCCACTTTCGCGGGAATGTGAGCGTGTGGATCGTAACCTTCGAGCGAAAAGTCATCATACTCGAAGCCGAAGATCGAGCTTACCTCCGGGTTGATACGCACGATTGGTAGAGCCCTGGGATTCCTGCTGATTTGGAGTTTGGCCTGCTCGAGGTGGTTCACGTACAGATGTGCGTCGCCGAACGTGTGGATGAACTCGCCCGGCTGTAGCTGTGTGACCTGTGCGAGCATCATCGTGAGGAGTGAGTACGATGCGATGTTGAACGGTACGCCCAAGAAGAGATCTGCACTGCGTTGGTAGAGCTGGCAAGATAGCTTGCCGCCGTGAACATAGAATTGGAAGAACACATGGCAGGGGGGCAACGCCATCCGTGGAATATCTGCTACGTTCCAAGCGCTGACCACGAGTCGCCGGGAATCCGGATTCTCCCGTATGTTTCTCACTACATCGCTGATTTGATCGATGTGTTTTCCATCTGGTGCAGGCCAGGATCGCCACTGGAATCCGTAGATCGGTCCCAGCTCGCCATCTGCGTTTGCCCACTCATCCCAAATGGAGACGCCGTGATCATTGAGATAGCGCGTATTCGTTTCGCCGCTCAAGAACCACAACAGTTCGTAGACGATCGACTTGAGGTGGAGCTTCTTCGTTGTCGTGAGCGGAAAACCCTCGCTGAGGTCGAAACGCAACTGGTGGCCAAACGTGCTGAGGGTCCCGGTGCCGGTGCGATCGCTCTTCGGCACGCCGGTCTCCAGCACAAGGCGTAATAGGTCGAGATACTGTTTCATGGCCGTGCCCTCCGTTAACGGCAACGACTCCACCAGGAGCCCCCCGCAAGCAATCGGAAGTACATCCTAACGAACGCGTTTATCGGAGCTATCAACCTAGTCACCAGTATCGTTCGATAGACTTCAGCACGGGTAATCTTGATCTTGTGCGTAGGGTCAACCAGCCGTGGGTCGGTTTCTGCGAGGCGCAGCGTTCGCACAGCGAAGTAGAGCGAAGTCAGGCAGAAGTTCCTGATGCCATATTGCCTTCGGGGTAAAGCTGTACTGTACTCGAGTGCGTCGCACAAGTGGCTTTTTGCCTTGTCAATGAGCAAGGTCAATACTCGACGCGACTCTGCGTGGTGCCTTTCGTCCTGCACGTCGCTGGGGTCAATGCCGGCGAGCTGGCACAACTGACGGGGGATAAAGCTTCGGCCACGGCGCCGGTCGTCGGCAACGTCCTTGATGATGTTGGTCAACTGCAACCCGAGTCCAAAACTCGTAGCCTGAGCCTTTAACAGCTCATACTCCCTATCGCCGGGCATGGGGTGCCGTTGACGAAACAGCTCTGTGAGCAAGTGGCCGACCGTGCCGGCCACGTAGTAGCAGTAACGCTCTAGGTCATCGAGACTAACCAACGACGTGGGTTCGTCTGCTGACGCACTGGTACGGTCTGCGAACTCGGCCATACCCGAGCACATCTCCTGAACCCACGGTCGCACCGCGTCGCGCTGCACCGCTGGTAGGTTACGGAACTCGGCCAGGACCAGATCGGCCTCTCGCGCCAACAACTCTTCGTCCGAGCTTGCCTCCATGAATGTGTCGAACAGCGGTTCTGCATCGGGGCCATGGGCGTCGAGGCAGTGGCGAAAATGGAGGAGCAAGTCGGCCTTCTTGGCTGGCGTCAAACTGGTGGTGTCCTCCAATGTGTCTGCCACGCGACAGAGTAGATATGCAATGAGCACCGAGTGCTCCAACTCCCGTGGGAGCATCCTGATGCATATTGCAAAGGTACGGGAGACCTTTGGCAGCATGCCATTGCAAAAATCGCGGCTCGATGCTGCAACCATGGTACTCGCGGTTCCGGTCATGACATCCAGTTCTCGTCGTCTCCGCGAACCCAATCTGGGAGCAGTGTACGCCATGAGAATAGCATACGAGGATCGGCTGTCTCGTTGATGATCCCTGCCGTGGCTTGCTGTAACCTCCTGCTCCGCACGATGCGTGCTGCCATTAAGTCGCTGAGCCAGGGTTTGGAGAGCCAACGCTGAGCCACTCGATACCCACTGTATCGGGGTGCCAGTTCCTTCTCGAATAGAAGCGGCAGGCTGTGAATCGGCGATAGGTCATTGTCCTTCAGTGCCTCGCAGATTTGTCGCGCCGCAACTGCGCCGCTTTCCATTGCCTTGCCGATGCCCTCACCGGTGAAGGGATACGTGGCACCTGCCGTCTCACCAACGGCCACTATGCTGCCCCCGTTGCAGAATGCCGCTCCTTCCAGACCGCTCCTCAGCCTTGCCCCACGCAAGGGTGTGACGGATTCCGCACTATCCATCAACGGTTTCGCCACCGCAGCCCGAGTGACGAACTTGTTGAAAACCTCCCGCAGATTGGTCTTTCTATGGCTATCACGCGTGTAAAAGACACCGCATCCAACATTGTATTCGTGCTCGCCCATCGGGAAAATCCAGGCGTACCCCGGAGAAATAGATCGCTGGTAGGACACTACCATGTGATCGAGATCCACGGGTGACTTGACGTAACAGCGGAGAGCCGTGCCGCTGGCTTTTGGCCGGCGGAGCATGTCTAGGTCTTGAAGCAGCGATACGTTAGCTCCAGTTGCAATCACACCGATGCGGGCTCGCACTCGTGTATTCGAATCGTCGAGCGCAGCCGTGACATGACGATTTGGTTCCTGGAAGATGTTGGCCACGCTTCCAGCCACGAGCGTGGCCCCCCGGTCGACTGCGGCATTCACTATCAGTTGATCGAGGTACACCCTCTTCAAGGTCACACACTCAGTGGGAACGCAGACCTTTATGCCCGATGGGCTGATAATGACCAGTCGGTCCACACTGTGGCCGCGCATTCTTACCGTCTCATAGAGACCCAGCGACTTCAGACTGTTGAGCGCGTCGGGGATGAGTGCATCGCCACAGGCCTTCTCGCGCGGGAATTCACATTTGTCGATGAGCAGGACAGCGTGTCCGGCTGAGGCAATGTGGGCGGCTGCGGTGGCGCCAGCAGGGCCGGCTCCCACTATGAGCACGTCCCAGAGCTTTTCACCTATCGGGCTGTTGCCTCTCACGAGGCTAGCGGTCGCCATCTCGGTCATTGATGCTGGGCCGAATGCCCCCCCACGAGTTCCTTTAGCATTGTCATTATTCGGCGTACTAGCGTCTCTCCCAAATGATCGGCAGGAACGGGTTCTTCGATTTCACGCTCGGACAGAGACGGGTCAATGATGCGCCGCTTCGCCGCCTCTCCCAGTACCTGGGACACACTTGGCGCTGTAGGGTCTACCCAGAATCTCAGCCGCACGGTGGAGTCACTGTTCAGGCTCTCCGAGCTGACGGTTCGGGCAGTGTGTATATCGAACCACTTGGTCTCGACGTAACCCTCAGCTGGCCTGACGTATCTCACCTCGACTCCTTCAGCAGTGAGCAGTTCGCCAATCATCCTGGTTGCTGCGTCTGCCGGAGCCGCCACCGTGTCCAACTGGGCTTGTGGGAAAGGATCGAATCTTGGCCGAATCCCCCCCGCTCCACAGGCCGCGGCCATCATAACCACCGTCACAACGGGGCTTACTATCCGGATCCGCGTAAACGCCATCACGGGGGCCATCTGGTACTAGAGATTTGCAGTGGTTTGGTCGGCGCCGTCACTTTACCCCACTACTCATTGATTCCGAGATTCCTGCGGATCTCCTCGGTAATGCGACCTACTACGTTGACATGGGGGCCACGCAGTTTCGGTTTCTGATCGAGGTCCCCGTGCTCCAGCCGGTCGAGGATCTGCTCCAGGGCTACCAGGACCTTTTCGACTTGCCTGCGTCGGTCCCGGGCGACCGTGTACGCGATTGGCAGACTGACGGCGACGGGAAGTAGTGCAACAGGTGCCATCACGCTGAGAACAAATGCAACTCCCGTTATGGCAGCCCCGCTGCTGAACAGCAGTGCGCTTCCGGTGATGTACTCGTTGCGTGTGTTGGACAGGTCCGCGATGAGCTGCACGAGGCTGCGATCGCCGTCAATCGCCGACACTCGAGTCACCAATTCCCGCGAGCGCGCCAGGAGATACTTCCGGCCACCCACACCCAGGGAACGTCTCAAGGATGCCCAGGCACCTTCCTTTCGCTCCCAGGAAATCGAATCTGGGTAGCGTCGTTTCACTTGGAGTAGCTCCCCCTCGGACATCCACTCGAACAGTCGCTTTTCGATCTTGGTCGATTCTCCGGCTATGACCCTCTCGGTAGCCACCCGCTTTCGTCCGAACATCCTTACCATGGCACCGCGTTCGTCCGGAACGAGCGCCCGGCTGCGTTCTTCCTGAAGTGCACGCCGGAGATGGGAGGGTGCTATCCCTACTTCCTCGCCCAACTGCAGCAGTTCGGCTTCGGTCAGGGAATCTCCAACCTCACGTTCTCTGGACTGCAATTCGGCCGCGCGCTGGATTACTCGCTCCAATTGCGTCCTGTCGTAGCGCGGGCCTGAAGGTACTAGATCACTCATTTGACTCTATTGACTGAGGACTCCTGTTAGCATTTCCGTCAAAACACCTCCAGGTCGCCGGCAACCACCATGGCGGCGGGCTCGCCACAGGTCCCGGGCGAGATTCCCACCATCTGAATATGGTTCCTGGGAGAAGGGGGGCGCTACTGAGAGATTCGTTGGTGGATCCAACTCCCCACTTCCCCGGTCGACGCCGTCCCACCCAGGTCGGGAGTGACGATGTGTGCTGCGAGGGCGCTCCTGACTTCTTCCCGTATCAGATCGGCGGCGTCATCAAGGCCGAGGTTGGCCAGCATCAGAGCCCCGGTGAGGATGGCGGCCATCGGGTTGGCCACGCCTTTTCCGGCGAGAGGTGGTGCCGATCCGTGAACAGGTTCGAACAGGCCGGGCCGCGTGGGGTTGAGATTTGCGCTCGCCGCGAGTCCCAAGCCGCCTACCAGCTGCGCGCCGAGATCGGAGAGAATGTCTCCATAGAGATTATTGGTCACGATCACCTGAAACCGCTCGGGCTCCCGCACGAACTCCATGGCCAGCGCGTCGATGTACCGGTGTTCACGTTGTATGGCGGGGAATTCCTCCCCGACTTCCTGGAACAGGCGGCGCCATAGATGGTGCGCTGGAACGGCATTCGATTTGTCACTCATGGTGACTCGTGTCTTGCCATGCTGCTCGGCCCATGTGAACGCGGCCTCTAGGATCCTCCTCACCTTGGGTGCCGTATGCACTTCCTCGGCGATCTGCTCCTCGTTGGGCGTACCCTCGTAGCGAGAACTTCCACGGCCCAGATAGATCCCCTCCGTGTTCTCTCGGAAGATGACGAAATCGATTGCTCGCTCTGCTCCCAGTGTGGGAGGAGGCGCAGGATATAGAGAAGGCCGCAGCCGACACAGATCCGGGTGCAGTAGAGTGCACGGCCGGAAGTTCACAAAGAGGTCCAGGCGAAACCGGAGACCGAACAGGATATCCCGCGCGTGTTCGTCCCTGGGAATGCGGGGGTCACCGAGGGCGCCCAACATTATTGCGTCGACATTTGTGCTGAGGTGTTCGAAGGCAGCCTCGGGGAGCGTCTCACCCGTGGAGAGATAGTGGTCGGCCCCATAGGGCATCTTCTGCCATTTCAGCCTGGTGCCGGAACGTGCAGCAGCAGCTTCGAGGACGGGCAAGGCAGCTTCTAGTACCTCTGGTCCTATGCCGTCACCAGGGATCGTCGCAACTGAAAACATGCTTGGTGTGAAGCTAGGCACTGCGGTCCGGCATGCCGCACTTCGCACAGAACCGCCATCCGGGGTCGACTGCCGCGCCGCAAGCTCTGCATTCCGTCGTACCGACCCGCTCTCCGCAGAAGGGGCAAAAAACTACATCCGTATCAGACGGTAGGTCCTCACCGCACTGAGGGCAGGAACTCACTTCCGCGGGCGCGTCCTGAACCAGTGGTGCATCAGTCTGTTCGACGGCTTCCGAATCAACCTGTGCCTCAATTGTCTTGACGACGTCCGGTTCCTTCGCCGCACGTTCCACCGCTGCTTCCACAGCTTCGAAGACAGGAGGCTGGATTGGAGCTGGAGGTGTGAGTGACGGTGGCCGGGAGTGACCTGCTTGCTCCTCGACTGGCTCGGGCTCGGCAGGTGGCGGAGCATAAGCCTCGCTCACACTCTTGGCGGATCTTACTGCTCCCGGATTGAGCAACGCCCGTGCGGCAGCATATTCCCTGAATGTGCCTGGAGTCGGGTTTATGGACTGTGCCTCTTCGGCCAATTGTTCTCGCACTTCCTCGGGCTCGACAATCACATAGTTGCCTTCACCAGCAAGCAACCGAAGGACCGCCATCTCATAGTCCTGATTGGTGTCGAAGCCGAGTCGATTCTTGTATTTGCGGTATGGAAGTATGCTCTGGTACAACTCCGAAACCTGGAATGGCGTCCGGATTCGTTCGGGGCTCTGCTTCTCGAGAACCTCGACCAAAACCTGAAACAACCGTTCCAGATCATCCACTCCTCTTCCTGCACCTTCTACCGCCACTCCTGCTCCCAGCGGTCGTAGAGAACTGGATTAACTCCAGCTGTCTTGAGGAGTTCCACGCCACTCGGATCGCGATACTGTTGTCGATAGAATACGTGGGTCGTTCCTGAGTTGATGATGAGTTTGGCGCACATTACACACGGGCTTGCTGTAACGAAGACCACTTTGTCTCGTATTCCACCCGGGGCTTTGACCAACGCATTCACCTCCGAATGGAGACAGCCACAAACACCGGGAACGGTGGAGTCGCACCGATTGGGGAAGCCCTTGGCGTTTCCGTTGTATCCGATTGCCAACACGTTCTCCAGTTGTGCATCGGTTACGACTGTACCTACCTGAAGTCGTGCACAAGTGGAACGTTTTGCCAGCTCTTCCGCCATCCTCATGTACACTTCGTACAGTGGGATTCGATCGCACTGAGGTGTGGCGCCGTCTGGAAGAAGGTTGAGCGGGTGATTGTTCTCGGTCACTCCGTCCTTGAACACTGTCATGATTGCAGGGCAAGCTCCGCTTCTAGATCGGTAACACTCTTATCGGCGTCGTACTCGCCGAAATAGCCTCGTGCTCTCTTCTGAGCCAACCAATCCTGGAAACCCGACTCTACCAGCCCATCTGAGATCTGCTGTTGCGACGCAGCCATGATGGCCAGGTCGTTGGAATATTCGTTCTTAGCATGACCCGCATGACCTCGCACCCACCTCCACATGCACTCGTGTCTCTCGGCTACTTTGACGAGCCGCTTCCAAAGTTCGAGATTCTCAATCTTACCTCCTTTACGCCGCCAACCGCGGCCGCGCCACGCTGGTACCCACTCGTTCATTCCCTTCACCAGATACTGGGAGTCCGATACATATGCGATCCGTAACCGTCCGTAGTGTTCGGTGAGAAGGGCCAACGTAGCTATTGCACCGGAGAGGGCCATCCGGTTGTTAGTTGTCGCTGGCGCCGAAATGAAAACGTCAGCTCGAACGATGGAATCGCCGGTACGGAGTTCGATGAGAGAGGAAGCACCGCCGGGGTTCTCGCCATCCATGCCGTTACCAAGGCAACTCTCATCGGCATGCACCAAGACGAATTCCGGCAGACTGTCTGCAGTCAACGGCTCGTTCACTCCTTTGGATCGGGACTAGATGTTCTTGACGTGAAGTGCATTCTAGGCCAATTGGTGGCGTAAGGTACAGTACTGGAGCCGACAGGGGCAGAGGTCATATGACTACGGTTGTCGTCCCCCGTTCCAGTCTTGCTTGAACTCATCTGGATGGTACCCGGTCCCGCCGAGCACAATCCGATCGATCAATCGCGCGTTTGCGATATCCTCCAGCGGGTCGGCATTCAGGACAACGAAGTCGGCAGCGTATCCGGGCAAGAGAATACCCACCGAATCTGAATCCAGAGCCTTGGCGGCGTCCCGTGTTGCCGCCAGTAACGCCGCCTCGGTGCTGAGACCGGCTGCGACGAGGAGCTGCATCTCATGATGCAGACTGGCACCGGGCGCCAGCAGCTGGTTGGGGCTATCGGATCCGGCGGCCACTATGCCTCCTGCGTTCTTGAACAGACGGAGGAACAGGTCCTGGACGAGACGAGCACTCCTGATCGCCCGGAAGTCTGCCGAAGACAGCCCGGCTCGTCTGATCAAGTCGGGAACGTTCCAGGCCTCGCGGACTGGCTGAGGGACTCCATCAAGATCCAGTCGAGAGATGTACTGCTGATCTGCCAGGTGGCCAAAAGCTTCGTGCAACCCGAGTGTCGGTACGATTACCACATCGGTTGCCGCCAGGGCCCGAGCCGTCCGGTCGATTGCCACCGAATCCAATGTGGTCCACGACCGTTCGAAAAGTCTCCAGCCGGTGAAGAAATCGTCGTGAGCTCGATAGAGCCGTGCTGGGTCGGACACCGTGGCTTCGACAACGCCGCTAAGGTGCTCGATGGAGTGGATTCCCATCGCCGCTGCCGTAACCGCATCCACCCTTCCCAGGTGCGCAGCGACGGGCATTTCCAGTGCATTTGCCTCGTTGATCAGAGGCTCCAAAAGGCGCCGATCAATTTTCGTGTAGACCTTTACGGACGTTGCTCCGAGAAGAACGCGATCGTCCACTGCTCGCCGCGAACCATCCGGGGCGAGTACCTCTGTTGCACCCGGCCACGTTGCGGGTCTGCCGTCTATCATCGGGCCGGATATGTATACCCGCGGCCCGAGCAGAGTCCCCTGTGATGCGGCTTCGCGCAGTAGTACCAGAGAGTCCCGATCACCTCCCAGGCTTCTGATCGACGTGATCCCGTATGCCAGATAACGCGACAGCGCCCACCGCTCGGCGTGCACGTGTGCGTCGATGAGGCCCGGGATGACCCACTTGCCGTCGAGTCGGAGCTCGAGAGCGCCCCGTGGAACCTTGACCAGATCAGGTGGCCCGATCTGCTCTATATGACCGTCGGCTACAATAATGACTCCGTCGAGCACGGGAGGGGCACCCGATCCGTCGATGATGGTCCCCCCGACATAAGCTGTCTTTCCCTTACCCGGACTGAGGCATGCCGTTAGACATGCCACAATGCAGATCAACAGGCAGCGGAGGGCCCAGCGTGCTGTGATTTGTTTGTATGCAGTCATGTAGGGATCTTCCGGCCGCCGTCGTCTTCGGTGGCTCGAGTGTATGCGGTCAAGTGGCGCGACCCGCGTGTCGAGCATCTCAGGAGAATCTAGCTGGTATCGGGGTGTGTCCAACATCTGAGGGCCGAACGCAACTGCGGCGGCGGGCCGGTGACCCGCCACCGCGGTTTCGTCCAGCTAGGTTAGCGGCGCTTTGAGACCTTCTTCCTCACCACCCGTTTCTTAGGTGCCTTCCGCTTCGATGTCTTTCGTCTCGGCGCTTTCTTCTTGGAAGCTTTCCGTTTGGTCGCCTTCTTCTTGGCCTTACCCTTCACCGCCTTCTTCTTTCTCACCGCCTTCTTGGCGGCCTTCCGCCGCACTACCTTCTTTTTGGCCGATTTCCGCTTGGCCGTCTTCTTCTTCACCGCCTTCTTCTTCGCCTTCTTGGTCACTCTCTTCGTCGCAGTCTTCTTCTTTGCTGGCTTCTTCTGGGCCGCCTTGCGCTTCGCCGCGCCCGTAGCTTTGGCTTTGGCTGGCCTTCGCTCCGGTGGCTTCACAGGCGGGGCTGCCGGTGATGGCGTCTCCTCAGGAGTGGCCGGGGGAGTCTCCGGCTTGGACCAGATGAGTTCCTTTGGCTCCGGCCGATCTGGCTTGCTGGGGGGCGGGGTAGGCGGTTGTAGGGGCATGGGGTCCCACATCCCGGGGCCGCCGAAACTCGGACCGCTCGAATCATGGCTCCTGGACATTGCGCCCTCCTAGGTCGTTGGATCGAACTGGCTATACATTTTGCGGATGCGGATGACATGCGCAAGGGGTTTGAAGGTGTCGAGGAACCTGCGTCACAACTTGGGTTGCAGGTCACCATTTCGAGGTGAGCTTCCGCCTTGACACCACACGCTGTCGGACCTAAAGTGTGCGACACATATCTCTAATAATGATAGGCATTTACGACAATGCGGCTGGTGTAGGATACAATGCATGAAATCACGCGTTTTTATCTTCTAACTGCCCTCGGCGCCATCGCTCTGACTGCGCCCCAGGTGGCGCAAGCACAGCAAGTTGCGGACGTGCAACTTGCCCCTGTCACGGTTACGCTGGCCGTGGGTGAGCGCAGAGAGTTGCTCGCCACGGCGTACGACGCTCGCGGTGACAACATCGCCAACGCCACATTCGTCTGGACCAGCAGTAACCCGGCGGTGGCACGGGTCGAGACAGACCCCAGCGTACCCGGAATTGTCAGGGTCATCGGCGTATCACAAGGCCTCGCCAGCGTGGAAGCTCGCGCGGGCGGACATGCCATGGCGGCCGCCGTCCAGGTCACGGGCGGGGGTGTTGCTCCGACCGGTGCGGTCGTAGGTGTCGGGGCGGCCACCGTGCTCCAAATCGAACCGGGATCGGTGTTCCTCCTACCTACTGAGGATGTCGATCTGCAGGCGCGATTCCTCAAGGATGATGGGTCGCCTGCGGCGCCAAGTCAGGTTACCTGGCGATCGCTGCGGGCAGACGTGGCCACAGTTTCGCCGCAGGGGTCTGTTGTCGGACTCGCACCCGGTCAGGGAGTGGTCGAGGCGATAACAGCGGGTGGGCTCGTAGCCCGAGTGACCGTTCAGATTTCACAAACCCCATTTCAGTTTGACAAGGAGCTGCTTGCGGTATCACCAGGTCTCTCTGACACGGTACGTGTGGTGGTTCCGGATCAGAACCATCGGAGGCTAGAGCCGCGAAGGCTGGCGTGGCGATCAACCGACGTTTCCGTGGCCTCCGTCTCACCGTTGGGCATCGTGACGGGCGTAAGAGCCGGTACAGCGCACATCGTTGTCACCGGGTACGCTCAAGAGAACCGGGTGCCGGTAACGGTTCATAGGGCGGTGGAGATTCTCGACCTTTCACCGAGACCTTCGGACGGCCCTGTGGCAGTCCCCCTGGGTGGATCGATTCCGTTTACCGCAGCTGCCTTGGCGGCCGACGAGACGCCGGTTCCGGAAGCACCTCTCACCTGGTCGCTACCCGACACGGCTGTGGCGGCATTCGATGCAGCCTCCCGCAGTTTGACGGGAAAATCTCTCGGCGAGACGGAACTCAAGGTGCGTGCTCCTGGCGAGGGGTTGGAAGCAACCTGGCAGATTACCGTAATCGAGGGTGGACTCGCGCTCGACAGTGAGGAATTGACTCTGACCCGCGGTGAAGAGCGTCCGATCATAGCCTCCTTCACCGACCAGAGTGGGGCTCCGGTCAGTGAGGCATCTGGCGTCACCTGGACTTCCTCGGATCCGGGCGTTCTGGAGATCGATGACGAGGGTTTGCTCTCCGCCACAGGGTTTGGCACAGCTCGGGTTCTCGTGAGCACACCCTGGGGTTCATTCGATTCCGCGACCGTCTACGTTCAAGGCGAAGTCCTGATCACGTACGCCAGCGGCGGTAGTGCCGACCTCTACTCGTTTGACCGTGGTGAACCTGGCCAATTGCACCAAATCACCAACGAGCCGGGAAGTGAAGTCGACGGCCAGTTCTCTCCCGACGGTACCAGGCTGGTCTATGTTACGGATCAGGGCGGGAACCGCGATATTGTCGCGGCCAATGCCGATGGGTCCAGCCCAACTCGACTAACCTCAACGGTTTACGAGGAGCATTCTCCTTCCTGGACGCCCGATGGTACCAGCATCGTGTATGAATCTGACTTTGGTGGCACACCGCAAATATGGATCATGAACGCGGACGGGTCCGACCAACGGCAGCTGACCCAGGATGAGTGGTGGAGTGGTCATCCCGTGGTGTCCCCTAACGGGAGTACCATAGCGTACGTGGTGGCTCGGGATGATGAGACCGACATTTACCTCATGAACCTGGATGGGACCAACCAGCGTAACTTCACCGCGTCCGAAATCAACGAGGCCTTGCCAGCCTGGGTCGGTGACTCCGCGCTGGCGTACCTTACCGAAGAACGGCGGAATCGAGTGATGACGCGCACGGTGACCCAGATGAATTTCATGCGCGAGGTCACGAATCTGTCGCCTGAAGGGTTGCCCGTGACCGATTTTGCCATCTCGAGAGACGGCGAGACGCTTGGTGTGATAGTGTCGGCACAGGGGCCCCAAGGGCAGGAGAGCCGTCTGTACTTCATTCCTCTCGTGGGTGATGCGACACCAGGGGAGGTGCCGCGTGCCTCGCAGGGCGATCAGATGCTCTCACCTTCATTCCGGCGTTGAATAATAGGAGGTGGTGTTTGCCACCTCCTTTCCATTTCGTTTCTTTTCGTTCCCATCAACAGACAGACTGGACGTCATGCGAGCATTTGTCATGCGCGGCCACGGTGATCGTTCGCAGCTCGAGGTCACCGAGGCTCCAGAGCCCGTCGTCGCGAACGACGGTGGTGTCAAGGTGAGGGTCAAAGCTGCCGCACTCAATCATCTCGATCTGTGGACGCTCAAGGGACTGCCGGGCTTGTCGCTCTCGTTTCCCCACATCCTCGGCGGTGACGGTGCCGGCGTTGTGGACGAAGTGGGTGATGGGGTTAACAGGGTCAAGCCGGGGGACAGAGTGATGATCAACCCCGGAGTTTCCTGCCATCGGTGTGAGTACTGCATGGCGGGAGAGCACTCCCTGTGCGATTCCTATGGCCTGCTCGGAGAGCACCTTCCCGGCACGCTTGCGGAGTACGTAGTAGTGCCTGAACAAAATCTGGAGTTGATGCCCGAGCTGTCGCCGCCGCACGAGGAACTCACGTGGGCCGAAGCCGCGGCGTATTCTCTGGTCACGCTCACATCATGGCGTATGCTGGTGACTCGTGCACGGCTCCTTGCTGGTGAGTCAGTGCTCGTCTGGGGCGTGGGAGGAGGGGTGTCGATCACTGCGCTCAAGATTGCGAAGCTCTTGGATGCGACGGCGTTTGTCACTTCGTCGAGTGACGAGAAGCTGCAGATGGCCACACCCCTGGGTGCCGACGCGACCATCAACCACGAAACCGAAGATGTTGCGAAGGAGGTCCTGCGCCTGACAAGCAAACGCGGAGTTGATGTTGTGGTGGAGAACGCAGGCGAGGCAACCTGGGAAACGTCACTAAAGGTGTTGGCCAAAAAGGGACGACTGGTTACGTGTGGTGCAACAACCGGAGCCCGGGTTGTAACCGACGTACGGCGCATGTTCTGGTACCAGTGGACTATCATGGGATCAACCATGGGAAGCGTCTCCGAGTACGCCAAGATCATCAGGTTGTTGAGCCAGGGACAGCTACGACCAACGGTCGATTCGGCATACCCACTGGCCAATGCCGCGGAAGCGTTTGCGCGGCTCGAGAGTGGTGAGCAAATGGGGAAAGTGGTGGTTGAGATTTGAGGGACGATTGAAATCTCTATAGAGGGAAGAGGACTCATCCCCGTCGTTCAGCAATTCCCTAGCAACAGAGCCCCGGCAATACACAACCGGGGCTATTTATATGGAAAGGGAGTCTCGCTCTAGACGGCGCGCTTACGAATCCCGTCTCAGGTACAGCGTCTCCTCGTTCCGTCCGAGGTGCGGTATGCACTCGGCGTACCAGATGGTCCCGATCTTCCTGCCCGTCCGGTCGTACAGCGTGTAGCTCTCGCCGTTTCTGACGACACGCGTGACCGGCAGCGGGGTGGAAACCCGCGCCGCCCTTGCGATCAGCGCACGGTTCCCTCCTGCGTGGAGCATGTTCCAGAGCCTGGACCCACTGCCGGTCAATAGCATGTGCGTTCTCCCATCATCTAGCGTGCTTCACCCCTTTAGATGCTCGGGGGTGCCAGAGGGTTGCACGTGTCAGCGTCCGTACCGCTCCAGCCATTGCAGGTCGTTTTCGTCGACGTTGACCAGATAGACAGTCCTCGATCCAAAGCCCACCAACTTCCGACCCTCCGGAAGCACTACATGCTTGATACGCCCGCCCTCCGCATCAAACACGTCGAATGATTGGGGCTCGCCGAATCCTACGTACCGCTCCACCCATAGCTCGCCTTCCGGAGTTACCCACGCTGCGTTGGGTGGGAAGGGTGGCTTGAAGTCAGGCCAGTCCAGTTCCTCGATGTCCGGACGTGGTAGGCTCATGGTGCGGCCTCCACCGCTACCCGCGAGTGTTACCTGATTGCCGGCTTGCTGTTCAGCCCATGCGTTCTCGTCTTCCTTCGTTACTTCAACCATTTCATACTCGATCTCGGGACCCACGATTCTCCCACCCTGTCCGTCCATCCACTCGACGTGGTAGTCCCTCCCATACACGAATCCGACCCTGCCATCGGGCGCCACGGTCCAAGCGTCCCGCGTTGATAAGGGCGATGCACCGGTGCCCACTAGCCTCATGTTTCCGTTCGTCGAGGTCAGCGTTCTACTCACGTCTCTCTTGGGCAACGCGAGGTATCCAACCGTGTCGATCTCATCAGTTGCCACAGACCAACGTCCGATCGCCAGGGAATCGGGAAACTCGATGCGTCCACCTGAGGAGCGCACGGCCACATTCGAGACCTGGAAGTAAAGACGTCCGTTTCCATCAGCTGCAGTTGGCCGAATGAACAGGCC
Source organism: Gemmatimonadota bacterium (assembly GCA_039588335.1). Classification (GTDB taxonomy): domain Bacteria; phylum Gemmatimonadota; class Gemmatimonadetes; order Gemmatimonadales; family GWC2-71-9. The sequence goes on from JBDGZZ010000064.1 coordinate 15,527, forward strand.
GTCGTCTCGATAGAGTGGCATCGAACGAGACATCCGGCCCTGGGGTGATATCACGGTCAATCGCATGTTTCCGAAATCGATCAACAGGCTGGAGTCGCCTGGCAACGGGAGCAGGCCAGCGGGGGTCTGGTACTCACCCGGTCCCGCGCCGGTACGTCCTATGTCCCGGTACGTCCCCGTCTCGAAGTCTAGAATGCGAACAACTTGCTCCAGGCGATCGGCTACGATGACGCGGCCGTCGCTGAGTTCTCGGAGTCCCACGATGCTGCTGAAGGCCTCGTTGTAGGACCTGTCGGGATGTGAGAGCGAAGTCCGCTCGGCACCTTGAGCAAGTAAATGGTCCGTGCCGCCGAGCAGGGCTAGTAGGACCATTGCGAGTAGAATGGGCAACACTTTGGGTCTCCCTAATAGAAAAGTTGGTGATACGACTGATTCTTACAGCACTGCTGAGTGATGCGCGAAGGGAGCCCAGAGTCGCGAGCAAGTCGCTGTCCGACTTTGTAATGGGCGAATTGAAGACCGGCTAGGCGGTTCTCTCAAGTAGGGTATTGGCCTTGCCCTGCGATATGCGGCAGGCCTCGGCGAATGCCAGAAACGTGACGTCAAACAACTGGGCGGGACTGTGGTCAGTCGATCTCACGCCCGGAGGCAACAGCCGGCCTTTGATGCGGTAGATCCGGTGCGAATCAACCCCGATATCGCGGCCGATTGCGGCGATTGTGCGTCCGGTGACATTTGCCGAGAGTGACGCAAACAGCAACGTGAGCCAGTCGAGGAACGCCTTGGGGGATGGTAGTCCGTTTGCCTCCATCGCATGCTGCAACGTGCGTGGCGGCACGTCGACCTCGAGTGCTAGCGATGCCACTGTCAGGACTTCACCGCTTCCGCCCTCGCTGAAGCGCTTGATGGTTTGCCCGATATACCGCCTCACGCTGGAGGGAGGATGTGGCAGCAGCAGATCGACGAGGTGCCGCAGGCGTTCTCCGTAGACGGCGGCGAATAGCCAGGAGACGTCGGCATCCAGGGCGCCGGTGTGTCTGTTGTCGTGTGTCTGTTGGCTAATCCGGAGCGCCCGGAGTCTGCGGCACTGGTCCAAGATCCCTGAAACTTCTGGTCTCCTGGGAGCATACAAGAGTATGGGCAGGTCGGGATGTCTCAGGCGGAGTGCAGTGAGCAGGGACGGCACGCTGATGTTCCAAGGAGCCAGGTCATAGATCAGGGCCAGGAACTCATCGGGGCGGTCCAGCATCTGAGTGAGCTGGACTGGAGACACATGCCGCGGTGCTCCTCCCAGGCGTTCTACCGCCGAGTGTGCCTGTACCATGGCGGTCGGATCTCCGATGCTTATGGCGATCGAGGGTCTTCGTAGTCTGACTGTCAGCCTGCCCATGTGCTCTCGTGTTCCTATCCGTTCCGGATGGATACCGGTAATGAAACGCCGTCTGTCGTATACTCGCCCGGTAGGGCCGCAGGTTCAAGCTCCTACACCCGCAGCACGGTTGCCGTTGCAGGTCGGCCATAGCCATTCGCTAATCGGACAGCATATTGGTCATGCGCAACCAAACCCTTGGGTCGGGCATCTAAGGGCTGGCCGTGCCGTCCGTGCAGTCGCCCATCGGGTGACCGGACGGTGCGGCCGATTGCGCGTAACCGTGGACCTGTCTGTGGTGCGGATGCACGTTCAATGCCGGGTTCGCCAGTCCAGCGCCAAGAATCTCATTATCCGAGTGACTGCCTTATGGCCTTCTCAAAAG
>JBDGZZ010000065.1:0-17192 GCA_039588335.1 Gemmatimonadota bacterium
GTTGGCGACGAGATCGCTGCGATCAATGGACGTAGTGCCACTGATTACTCACTCTCTGAAATCAGGAGCATGCTGGCGCGAGATCTGCAAACCATGAGCCTCACCCTCAAGCGTGACGGTGAACTGATGGAGCTGCCCCTCAGACTTCGACGCCTCTACTAGCCAGATGCCGTGAGAACACCTGTCTTGTTGCTATCGCCACTCTCCGGCTGTGAGATGTCTCAACAAAGCACCTCAATTCGAATCATGAGACAGATTACGGCCGGCTCTGTCTCACCAGCAACTTGTCACGACTTCCATGGGACACCGTTCGTCGTGACGGTCGGCGTCGAGCCTCGCAAATTCGCGAACCAGAGTCGCGCTTCGTACTGGCACTCAAACGACAGTTCATGCACCTTAGGACCACACCGTGGATGGTGGGCGCCCAATGGACATGGACCTCGTTCCTGATCGTGATCTAGAGATTGCCCGGCAGCTGCCGGACGAATTCCTGTACGAGTCCGGTGAACCCCTGGATCGCGTCGTTCAATTGGCAAACAGGCATTGGTCGGACTTCGACTATAGCGCTCGGGCCGATCTGGTTCAGGCCCTGCTCCCGGTGATGTTGGACATGCTGGCTGACGGTGCAGGAACTACAACAGTACACCGGCGTTTGTGTGAAGCTGTGGTGGCTGTTTGGCGGAAGCGGCAGAGACTCGAGCAAAGAGAAACCGGGTAGTTGCAGCCAGATTCTTCCGCTCCGCGTCACAAGCTAGGCCTCGCCTTGGCCGGCGGCGGGTTCCGCGCCTCGTTGTTCCACCTGGGAGTGTTCCGCCGCCTGGCGGAACTCGACATCCTGCGTTACGTGGAGGTGCTCTCCACTGTATCTGGTGGGTCCATTATCGGGGCACTGTACGCACTTCTGCTCAAGAAGTATCTGGAGCGCACTGAGAACAAACAGGAATTGAGTCGCGACGAGTACGTGCAGCTTGTTGCGGAGCTGCGCACGCATCTCGTCAGCGCAATCCAGAAGAATCTCCGCACGCGATTGTTCATGAATCCCCTCGGCATCTTGCGAGTGCTACTCACGCACCGAAGTCTCGGGCAGCGCATGGCCTCTCTGTACGAGGGGTACATCTACCGCGCCGCGGTTACCGGAGATCGGATTCTGCTCAAGGACATTCTCATCAGTCCGGGACAGAAGAGAATCGAAGGCGGAGTCGAGACGTACAACCGCCGAGTCGTGGACGAAGCGGTGAAACGACCCAAGGAAGAAAAGGGAGCGCTGGGCTCCGTTGTGACCAAGCTGGTACTGAACGCAACCTCGCTGAACTCCGGTGCCAGGTTCTGGTACTCCGCCGTCGAACTCGGTGACTGGTTTCTGGGACACTTTCGCCACGACGAGATCGAAGCGCTTGCCAAACGCAAGACACTGCTGGAGCAGGTCGGGACCGATAGAATGCGCCGGGCGCTGGGTTCGGACGGAACGGCACTCGAGATCGACACAGTTGGCTACGAGCGGTCAGCCGTGTCGTTCGCCCTGTGGATGCGGGAGCGGTCAGAGGCCAAAGCTCGAGGGCGAGGAGATGATCCCCCGTCCGAAACCGTTCTGACCGAGTGGGGGAAGTTGTCTGAGGTCGTGCCAGAACTCCCCAGTCGCCTCATGGAAGCACATCTCGGAAGGTTGCGTTTTGCCAAGTTACATGCGTGGTACTTACGGAGGGGACCTCGATGGAAAGTGACCGGCGGATTCGACTCAACCGGCCACATGAACCGCTTCTGGCATGCGCTGGATAGAATCGACCCCGATTGTGCCACCAAGTTCGAGCAACTTTCACAACATGACCGTGCCGAGGCTGGCGAAGTACGGGATCTGCTCCTCGACTTCGTCATGGAGACCTACTGGTTTCGGACCGCACAGGTCATGTCGTACCGCATAGGCCGCGACTGGGACCAGCTTCGGCTTGCAGACGCAGTGGGTGCATCAGCTTGTTTCCCGCCAGTCTTCCCACCGTTCCAGGTCCTCGGGTTCTACGACGACGTCCACGTGAGCCGCCTGGGGTTAACCGACGGTGGCGTGTTCGACAACATGGGCCTGACTGCACTGCTAGATGAGGAGTGCACCAACATCATTGTTAGCGACACGGGCGGACTGTTCGAAACGGTCGAGCATGTCTCAACCGGTCGGCTCGGCATGATGGGGCGGGTCACGAGCATTCTCATGGCCGACGTGGGCTGGAAGCAACAGGACAACCTGGACGCGCGGCACAAGGTGTCGCAACAGATCACGGAGTACCTCGAGAAGACACCACAGCCAGGCGACGGGTGGCGCGAATTCCACGCCGGCCGCGAACTCTACGGGCTAGCGTCGTTCCACATATCCTCTGATCCAATAGCCGTCGAAAACGAGCCGTCACCGATTGAGCCACCCATCGACCGCAAGGAGTTGGCAAAGATCAGAACGGACCTCGACGGATTCGGTGAAGTCGAGGTGGCCGCACTAGTAGACCACGGTTACCTGATGGCCGACCGCTATGTGCGCCGCAATTTCACCGACTCCCCCTATCGCAACGACGAGTTCTGGAAGGAAAAGCCGGAACTACCCGATCGCCTAGCAGTCGGCGAACGAGAGAAGAAGATCGTTCATGTCGGACAGTCACGTTTTGGGCGAGCCCTCAGACTCAAGGCGTTTGTTTCCTGGTTCGTGACGCTGGCTGCGGTGGCGATGCTCATCGGTGCGATCTGGACTGTGCGCAGAGACCCCGTTTCTGTCGTTGCCACATTCCAATGGCTGGCCGCGCGGGCAGCAAGCGGCCTGGAGTCGGCGTTGCCAATTCCGGTCTCTGGGTGGACCCAACGCAAGTGGTCAGTCGGACTGTTGGGGCTAGTGCTGGGTGGAGCGATTGCGCTCTGGCTTCTCGTAACGCGCATCCTGCACTTCAGTGTCGCGGAGTGGTTGAAGAGGAAGGGCGCGCTCACATGGGCGCGACGGATAACATGGCTCGCAAAATGGGCACGCGGTACTTCCGGCAACATCCTCTGGTTCTTCGGCGGTGCCCCGCTGTGGATCGCACTATTCAGCGCGGTGTCGGCCAGCGTGAGCTACTTGTTCTTCCACCTACCGTTCATGAGGGCCGCGCGAAAGATGTAAGCGGCGGATTATCGTTGCCAACCTTTCTCCACGTAGTAGTCTTTCACCAACTTGTCGATGTCTATTGTGGTGCCCTGCGACGGACCGTCTGGAATCGGCTTGCCGAGGAAGCGAGGAGGCAACGTATCTTCCTCGGGACAGAGGCCTTCGCGCAAATTGAAGTCGCGTTCGACCTGGCTTACGTACGAGCACACCTGCCATAGCTCGTGGGCCGAGATATCCCTCCCTAGCAACCCCGAATAGGCTTCTGCTGCCAACTCGAAATCCACCACGTCCATACAACAGGAGATGTTCTTGCAGATGGTCATGCTGTCGGAAAGCAAGCCCATGTGCTCGGCGTAGTTGACCAGCGCTCCCTTCCCTTCCTCTCTCAGCCTGTGGGCCGCGTTGCGGTTGCCCACTCGACGCATCGCCAGATCCTCATCGCCGGTCAATTCGATCATCGGCTCGCCGCGGTAGTGATCTCCACCTCTCGAGTTTACGGCATTCATCAAACCGTAACCCTTGATGCCCCTCGGGTCTGCTGAGAAGAGCTCCAGCCCCTTGACCTCGGCCGTGAGTTTACGGGCCTCGGTGCCAAACTTCTCGGCCGCCCGCTTCGTGCCCTCAGCAAGCAGATTACCGATACCTTTCCGTCGGGCAATCAGCTCCGGAAGCTGCAACAGCGCTTCCCGTGAGCCCCAGGACAGGTCGATTCCGTCGATGTCCGCGTCTGAAATCACGCCTTCGTGCCGGCACTCCATGAGCCACGCAATGACTTCGCCCGTGCTGATACAGTCGATGCCGAGCCGGTTGACAGCATTGGAGACATGAACGCCGAGCTCCAGATCCGAGTTACCGCATTTCACGGTGAATCCGGCCTGGGCCTCGTACTCCGGCCCCTCCCCCTCGCTGTTGCTGGTATAGTTGTAGCGGGAACAGTGGACGTTGCAGTTGTAGCAAGACTTCGCCTTGACTACATGGTCGCGCCGCAGTGTCTCCGCATTGACCTTGTCGAGGTCCTCGTAGACAGCGGAACGGTAGTGGTACGCCGGTAACACGCCCATATCGGCTAGCGAGTCCATGATCCGGGTCGTGCCGTATTTGCGACGCGACTCGAACTGGCGGTGCGCTTCGATACTCGACTGCAGCCGTGCACAGGCACTCTCGAAACGTTCCCCGTCCGCGGGTTTTACGGGCTGACTGCCACGCACCACAATGGCCTTGAGCTTCTTCGAGCCCATCACGGCACCCATTCCCGTGCGTCCACAGGCGCGGGCTAGATTACACGAGATTATGGAATACCGGACGAGGTTCTCACCTGCCGGTCCAATCGCGGCAACCTGAATGTCCGGATCGCGCAATTCCGTCTGCAGTTGAACGGTCGTCTCGGTGATGTCCAACCCCACCAGATGGGACGCATCTCGCAGCTCGACCCTCTCGTTGTCGATCAAGAGATAGACCCACCGATCCGATGCTCCCGTGAAGACAATCTGGTCGTGACCGGCCCAACGCAACTCCGGAGCAAAGAAACCACGCGCCCCCGAGTCGCCCAGGTATCCCGTGAGCGGGCTCTTGGCACTGGCAATGAGCCGGCAGGTAGCAATCAGTTTGCTTCCAGTGAGTGGTCCTACCGAAATACAGAGAATGTTGTCGGGGCCGAGCGGGTCGATGCCCGGCTGCAGCTCCCGCAGCAGCGTAACGCTATTCCAGGTTCTTCCTCCGATTCCGTTCTCAGGGGTGTGCCCCCGCCCGATTTCGTGGGAGGTTAGGTCCACCCGCAGGCAGTTTCCGCGATAGATGGTCATGCGTCCACCCTCGCCCCCGCGATCCAAGCCTCGCGCACCGGCTCTGACTCTACCGCCACGTAGCGCGTCCGTTTCTGGCGGGGATGCCCCTCAGAAGCCAGAAACTCTTCCAGCGAAACTTCCGCATCCTCCCGGTTGGACAGGGCTCCGGTCGGGCACGCCCACACACATGCGATGGCACCCTCACACAAATCACAGAAGAGTGGCTGGTCCGCGTAAAACCCTACGGCACCTACAGGGCACGCTTCAACGCATGTTTCGCAACTATTGCACAACTCAACGTCGAGAACGACCTCTCCCCTCATTCCCACGGTCAACGCTTCCGTTGGGCACTCCAGGCAGGGCTTCTCCATGCAGCTGAAGCACGCCACAGCCATATCGATACCGATCTCTTCCAGCTTGGCAACCCGGATGCGCGACATGGCGGGCGAGACAGCGTCGAAGTGAAACGAGCTGCAAGCCACTTCGCACATTCTGCAGCCAACGCAGAGACGGAGATCGCAGTGGATCATCGCCCGTTCACTCCATCGGGTCGATTCGAAGGATCACGTTTCCCGCCGGATCGGGACAGAGCACTCGAGAGTCTTGCTTCATCCAATCGCCGTCCTGAAGGACGCGTTGTTTGGCGGGTAGCAGTGGCAGGGTCGCCTGCAGTGCGTAGAGACAGAAGTGACAACCGGGAGGAATGTAGAGCCGGCCGCTGCGCAGGGTGAAATGATCACCGGGCTTCATACGAGATGTACAGTTGCCGTTCACCGACTCGACCTCGATCCGCAGGTTCTTCAATCCTCCTTCGGACGACCCCTCTCGGTCACCTTCCAGAGCATCTGAAACCACATGAACCTCCGGTGCTACCCTGTCGTCTCTTTCGACCTTACGGGTGCGCTCGATCTTGAAGACCACTCGGCCGTTCGGGTCGGGACATTGAGCGTGATGCACGCGCCACATCCAGTCCTCATCCTGCTTCTCAGAGATTTCTCTCTCTTTAGGCGTTATCAACGGCATCAAGCTCTGTAGGGCCCAGAGGCAGACGTATCCGCCTTCCGGGACTTGGATATCGCCGTCGCTCACGGTGAAATAGTCGCCTGGCTTCATGGGAGGATCTGCCGTGCACTCCCCCATCACCTTCTTCACCGTCACCTTCAGCTCGTACATCAGGGCTCCTGCCTCTCGAAGTCCGGCGATCCGTCAATGTCGGCTGAGGCTACCCGGACGCTGGCGGCTCCGCAAAGACAACGTTGAGTGCCTATCGTGCCGTCCGAGGATAATCAGTCACATCCTCCAGACACCATTGAATGAATTCCCGCAGGTCATTGTTCGAGTTGGCTAGATCGGGCTTACGCAGATACATCATGTGTCCGCTCTCATACCAGGAAAAGCGGAACCGATCCTTGAACTCTCCACCGGGCTGCAGGTGCGAAATCGTGTACACAGCACTGTAGTAGTCAGTGGCGGCGTCGTAATAGCCGCCCTGGATCAAGACCTTCAGGTACGGGTTGTCCCGCATGGCCCGCCGAAGCATGTCGCCCACGTTGGCACCCTGGTCGCGGTTCCACGGCCTTACGTTACCCCAGATGTTGTACTTGAGATCAGGGTTATAGTTCAGTTCTTCACGAATGTAGCGGTTCACTGCATCGGCAAAGGCGCCGTTCCAGTCTGACATGGCCGGGTCGTACTCGGGATTCTCTCCGGCGGCGTCAAGGTCCACCCCGAGGTATCTGCTATCGAGCCGACCAACCGTCAGCCCCTGGTCTCGCAAGAGCTCCTTCCAGAAGCGTCGTGAACTGATGCGTAGGTTTGTCGAGACGACGTACCCTGCAGTGAGGCCCGTGTATCCCGCAACCGTCTGAGCGATAGCGTCTCTTTCTCCATCTTCGATCTGATCTCCCCTTAGCAAAGCCGTCACGTAGTCACCCATTGCGAACGATTCCACCTCATCCAGGAATGCTCGAATCGGTTGGGCTTGAAGATCCTCCGAAAGCTGACCGTGGTACCACGCCGTGGCGGCTAGGTGCGGGAGAGACGTGGCATATGACACATCCTGTCCCTGGTCCACATCGAGTCCCGTCATCGAGACGAGTATGACCCCGTTTATGTAGATCTGATGCTGGCTCACCAAGTACCCCGCAAGCCCGGACGCCCTCGTCGTCCCGTAACTCTCTCCGATCAAGAACTTGGGAGACATCCAACGATCCTTGCGGAGAATGTAGAGACGGATGAACTCCGCCACGGACTGGACGTCGCTCAATGTCCCATGGTACTTGTGGAGATCCTCACCCTCTACCATACGACTGTACCCAGTGGCGATCGGGTCGATGTACACGATGTCTGCAACATCCAGGACCGAATGTGGGTTGTCTTCGAGTCCACCCGGTGGCATGAGTGCGAAGCCATCGTCATCGTACACAACGCGCCGGGGGCCGGTATAGCCCATGTGCATCCAGACAGACGCGGTACCCGGCCCACCGTTGAATGAGAAGACGAGTGGCCGGCTGCTCTTGTCATCGATGCCATCACGAGTGTACGCGATGTAAAACATCTTCGCCGTGACTTTGCCATCATCACGGATCGGAAGCCAGCCAGCCTCAGCTGCGTAACCCACCGTTTGGTCGCCGATACGAGCGCTATGCTGGGTGACGACGGGCTCGTCCGGAAGTAGCTCTGCTTCGGTGCCTGCCTGGTTTGCGTTGGCACGTGGAGCGGCCACCGCTTGTTGGGCCGTTGCGGGGACGGAGTACAGTGCAAAGGCAAGTATCATGACTGTGCAGAGAACGCTTCGGGTTCTCATTGGCTTCCTCCAGTTGACTGTCAAGCGTTGAGACGGTTCCAACGATCACCTTATGGCACCGCCGCCTCCGGATACAATGACACCAGTACGTAATTGTCTGTCGGAAGGTACAACCGCGCTGCCGCGCGGATCTTGTCGGCCGTCAGGTTGTCTATCAAGTCGTAGCTAATCAGTCCGCCTGGATCTATCCCATACTGAGCTGAAAACGCCAACTGCCCCACCCAATATCCATTCTCTCTGAGATTCGTTTCCTTCGTCCGCCGCTGATTCTCGCGCACCTTACTCACATCATCCTCCGAGAGGTTCTCGTTCTTGAAATCCTCGATCTCTTCGAACACGACAGCTGTGAGTTCCTCGACGCGCTCAGGCGCCGAACCGAACATGATTCGCGTTCTGAAGACCGCGTCAGGAAACTTCTCATAGCCTCCGGACACGCTCACACTGTAAGTTCCACCGAGGTCTTCGCGCAGTCTGTCCCTCAATCGTGTCTGCAGTGCCGACGCCAATGATCTCACCAAGTGCCGGTTCTCTGCCGTATAGTCAAACGGGCCGGTGAAGATTATTTGCGTTTGGCTCTTGGGTTCGACACCCTTGCGCACAACCTTACGAATAACGCCCGGCGGACTCTCGATTCCGGTGTCCCGCCATGTTTCCTCGCGTCCGGTGGAGGGCAAGCTGCCAAGGTAGATCTGAACCAATGGCTTCAGCGAATCGATGTCGAAGTTGCCGACGACAACGAACGTGAAGTCACTGGCATCGGCAAAGCGATCACGATAGAACTCGAACGACTTGTCCAAATCCATTTCGTCTATCATTGCCACACTTTGCGGCCTCGCTCGAGGATGTCCCTGACTCATCGTCACCTGAATCGTATCGTAGAAAGCCTGCTCGGGGCTGGCACTTCGATTCGCCAGCATGCCCTCATACTGTGCCTGAAACGCATGGAATGCCGTAGTATCCTTGCGTGGCGCAGTGAAGTGAGCGTAGATGAGCTCAAACATGGTCTCTACATCCTTGGGTGACGCATAACCTGAAATACCCTCGGTCAACGATCCGATCGATGGAGATACCCGTACAGCCTTCCCTGCGAGTGCTTTTTGAAGCTCAATGAGGTTGAACGGACCCACGCCTCCCTGTTCTACCACAGTCGCCGCTGTCGACGCGGCTACATAGTCCTCGTCTGAAACCAGCGACGTACCTCCCGGGCTAAAGGCTAGAAACACGATCTCATCATCCTTGAAATCAGTCGGCTTCAGCAGTACGCGGGTCCCGTTGGCAAGCGTCCACGTGGTGACGTCGATTCTTTCGTCATGTTCTTCACTCAGTATTTCCGCCGACTCCGGTAGTACCGCCACCAGTGGTGCCTCTACCACCGCGTCCTCATAGGGAGAGATTTCACTCGCCTCTACCTGCACAGGCACTTCATTGAGCTCCGCCTCTCCGGGGACAGCCACGCCCTCCTTTTCCGTCGCGCTCACCATGAATACACGGTTCCGGTCAACTATCCACTCCCTCGCGAGCCTGTTGGTCTCGTCCAGTTGGATCGTCGGGATGAACCGCCGCGCAAGATCGTATTCTATTTCGATCCCGGGAATCGGCTCGTCTTCCAGCACATGCCGGATATACTCTGCGGCGTAGGATCGCGATTCGCGTTTGTCGCGCTCAGCGAACGCCTGCTCCATGTTACGAAGTAGGTCGGCCTTCTTCCGCTCCAGCTCGGAAGATGTGAACCCAAAGCGCGCGACGCGCTCCCCCTCCGTCAACAGTGCATTCAGTCCCCTTTCGACACCGCCGTCCTCCACCAACGCAAACAACTGATATACCTCCTTGGCTCCAATGAACCGGCCCTGGCCGGAGAATCCCATCAGGAATGGCGGATCAGCCTGCTGTGTCAATTCAAACAGGCGTGTACTCAGCATGGCATTGTACAGTTGTTCAACCATACTCTGTCGATAGGCCCCTACCGTCGTTTGATCCCGGAGCGGCTGCTTGTACAGCACACCCACGGTGGTGTTGGTCGCCTCAGGGTCGGAAGCGATGGCGAAGAGAGTCTCGTCATGGTCCGGTACGTCAAAAGTCTCGCGTGGCCGGGGATCATCCCGCGCCGGAATCCGCGAAAAATGCTGAGTGATCAGCGCCTCTATCGTTTTCGAGTCAAAGTCACCCACGGCGATCACTGACATCAGATCGGGCTGATACCAGTCCGAGTAGAACCGCTTCAGCGCTGCGTGGTCGAAAGTCTCGAGCATTTCCTTCGTCCCGATCGGGAGGCGCTCCGCATATCGTGAATCTTTGAACAGGATCGGGAACTGTTCATCGCGCATCCGGGCGCCAGCTCCCCGCCCCAAGCGCCATTCCTCCACTGCTACACCGCGTTCCTTTTCGATTTCCTCCGGGTCGAACGACAGCAGATGCGCCCAGTCCTCGAGCACCTGGAACGCTTTTTCGACGACCGCAGCGGTATCGGTTGGGATAGTCAGCATGTAAACGGTCTCGTCGAAGCTGGTATAGGCGTTGACGTGCGGCCCCAACCGCATGCCAATCGATTCCATGTAGCTCACGAGCTCCTGTTTGGCAAAGTGCTCGGTCCCGTTGAACGCCATGTGTTCCACGAAGTGGGCCAACCCAAGCTGGTCGTCGTCTTCGAGCACCGAGCCCGCTTTCACGACTAGTCGAAGTTCCGCTCGATTCTCAGGTTGTTGGTTGACCCGTATCAGATAGGTAACACCATTGTCGAGCCTGCCCACGGTTACCTGGGGATTGATCGGCAAGACTTGGCTTGGGTCGTCCGGTACCTGGGACTGCAACGGTGCTGCGGTCAGAACGAGCGCAAGGGCAACTAGGATGAACCCTGGAATACGGTACTTCATAGCACGCTCCGTCCGGTGGGGAAGGCTGAACTACGAGACCGTAATAGGATGGACTGAGAAACCCCGTCGAGCAAGGTCCTTATTTGACCGCCACGCGCTCCGCCAACTCGAGTCCCTCCCGGAAGATCGCGGTCGCCATCGCCGGCTTGGTGTGGTACCCTGACTTCTTGGTCGTGTGTTGGCGCAGTACCATGACCTCGACCTCATCCTCAAGCTTGAACTCCTTGGTGACCTTTCCGCCCGTCTGGTGGCGGCTGAAGGCATCCTTCAAACCGAAGCCCCTACGAGCCACCAAAACAACATAGAAATACGGGAAGGACGTACCCTGTACCTCGTTGATCACGATTTGCCCGTACAGGCCCAGGAAATCCGGATCGCGTCCGGCTATGTCGATCTTGAATTTCACGTCTTCGGGAATGGCGACATCGGCTCCACCACTTAGCAACATCAGCAGCGCTACCTGGTGATCCTCGACACGGCGTTTCGCCCTGTCCAGCACCGACTCCATGGCTTCGATCCGGACCAAGAGTCCGGGCCGGCGGAGAATGGAACGGATACCCGTCAGCCAGTGCGGAACGAACAACACGCCGGCATCGAGCGCCAAAATGCCCGCCCTTCGGCCCAAGACACCATCCGCACCGACCGCGAAAATGACCACCAAGACCAGCAAGCCTATCAAGACCAAGAATATGAACGCCCCAAACGGATTGGTGATGTCTAACAGGCTTCTGTCCCACCGGCGCATCTTCTTGTCGAGCGCCTTCAGTTCCTCGAGCTTCTCGACTCCTACGCGCTCCCAATGAGTGTCAGCATCGAAAGCACCTGCATCCACCCGGTTGTCATAGCCTTTGACCAAAAGCAGACAATTACCGGCCAATATTAGCAGAAGGCCGGGAAATATGTTTCCGCTGGGTAGCTGCAACGCAAAACCAGCTGCGATCATTACGAAACTGATAGCTAAACGCCTGTTGTACGTGACTCCCGGCAAGAGCCAAAACACGACGGTACCACGATCGGACTTGGCAGGCATGATCATCGCTTGAAGTGCTCCATCGCCACTGGGTGAAAGCCGCGCTGATTACACAGTTCGTCAAACCCCAACGTCCGCCAATACAGCGGACAAGCGCCATTGCAAACGCTGAAATGTTCGCAGTTTCGGCATTGGTCGTGTGCCAAGAACTTCTCACGGAACAGCTCGGCTCGTTCCGAGTGCCACACGTCCAGCACGTCGTCTTTCAGAATGTTGCCCACGCTCTCGTCGTATGAGGCGCAGGGTATGACATCACCGTTCGCGCCCACGGAGAGCAGACCATCGCAGGCACTACAGCCTTTGTTTCCCAGTCCATGGACGATCGGATTGAACATGCACATTGGGGTGGGTGAATACCACATGAAATCGACACCACGCTTCTTGCTCTCCGCAACGATCTCGAGCAACAGTGGGCCCAATTCACTGTAGTGCACCGCTAGTTGTCTATTCAAGGCAGCAGTCCCGCTCGGTATCACTAAATTCATGCTGAACTTGTCGTTCTGTAGCTCGTTGCTGACGAACGCCGGCATGGACGCGCACTCAGAAAGATTGTCGCGATTGATGGTGGTGTTCGTGTGCACGTGCACATCGACCGCCTTCAAGTTGTGAACCGCCACCGTTGCCCGTTCAAACGAGTGTCTGACCGTCGTGATACGATCGTGCGTCTCAGCAGTCACGCCCTCCAGACTAACCTGCGCCGAGTTGAGTCCTGCATCTGCGAGCTGCCTCGCATACTCCGCGTTGATGCGGGTACCGTTGGTAATGAGGTTCACTCGCATGCCCAAACCACTGGCGTAACCGACCAGATCTGGAAGGTCTTGCCGCAGAGTTGCCTCACCGCCAGTGAAGCTCACCGAGGGGACCTCTGCCTCCTCGTAGATCTTCCGCAGAACGTGTTTCACCTCACCGGTCGTCATTTCATAGTCGTCAGCGACTGGGTTCGTCGTGCAGTTACACCCCGCGTAGCAAAACGTGCATTTCAAATTGCAGCGATACGTGATTGCGACTTCAGAGAGAATCGGCAGCTCAGCGAACCTCATCTCGAACGGACGGATCTCCAGTGCGCTCGTGTGATTCAACTCGTCCAGCGTCCCTTCCATGAACCGCTTGACCTCGAGCATGAACAGCTGGACGTCCCTCACTTTATGCGGCTCTCGACCAGTCTCACCGAGCAACTCACTGACGGTTTTCCCGTCGAGCAGAGTCTTGAGTATGCGCGCGCCTTGGGAGTTCAGTTTCTGGGCGTGATTGGGTCGCTTGATGATGATGTTGTCAGATTCGCGCACGAATACATAGGGCTTGATACGGCTTACGAACTCATCGATCCACGAAATGTCAGGGGCTATCGCGGCCTTCATCAGTGAGAACTCCCACTCACGCATGCCGAGTGGCAGGCAGAGTGACACGCCGAATGGCAGGCAGAATGACAGGCTGAATGGCATGCCGAGTGGCATGCGTCGTGACAGACGTTCAGATCCATCACCAGGTCGGTATCGATCGGACCGCTCAGCAGATGGTCCGTCTGCATCGGGATATCCACTTCGTTCGCGAACGGATCTCGTTCGTGGTGGAATCGGTGCGTGTAGTAGGGATGGTAGTTGTGATACCACCCATACCAATCGGTGTCGTCTCCACGCCTGTCCTTGTCAGCGTGTTCCAAGACCATGTTTTGGTAGTGGGCCTTGGTGGCCTCGATATCGCAGTCCCAGGCTTTCTTCCGGACAGTTTCCACAGCCAGATTCATGAGATCTTCGAGTTCAGTCTGGGACAGCTCGCCATCGTCGGCAAAGGACTCGAAGAACTTCTGCTCGTACTGGTCGAGACGTTCTTTCTCGGGGGGTCGGATGATACGAGCGCGCAACGGATTTCGCGACATGATCCGAAGGAAACCTTCGGCAACCATGGAATTGAGCATGCCACTCACAATTCGCTTGAACGGAATGGCCAGGTAGAAAGCGGCCTCTATGGCCGTTAGGTCCTCGCAGACCTTGCCCTCTATCCTGAAGCTCGACAGAACCAGCTTGGGTGGTGTCCAGTCCAGTGTGCCCCAGCGAATCTCATCGAGGCCGCGGTGGGCCGCCACCATCGAGCGATGCTTTCCGGTTACCACCAGGAAGAACAGGCCTGCCAGCACTATCACGGCGCCCCCGATGTACCAGTTTGCTCGATGCAGCCCGCCGGATCGTGGTGGTGGCGCCTCCGCCACACCGGCTAGGGAGAACCAATCGGCAGGCAAGTAGAACTGGGTCCGCATGTCGTAGCGGTTACCCGGCCTGTCTCTGTGGAAGACGAGACGTAATCTGTCACCCTCTCCCCGTTGATAGTCGATTCGGAACTTGTCGTTGACCCAGCGCTCGGTCAGAACCAACTCGCCCTGCTCGACATACTGTCGGGGATCGACTCCTGCCTCCAGGACGTGCGGCGTGAGGACGTTCAGAGTGTAATGGTCCTGGTTCCCCGCTTCATCCCATTCAACTGGTGACCAGTTGAAAACCGCGAGGCGGCGCCCATCCTCCGCGGTCGTCGGTGCGAGATACCCCGCAGTAGCGAAGTTGGTGGCAAAGGCAAACACATAAGTGACCAGTCCAGACGAAACACCTTGCCCGTCTGCCAAAACGATGTCCCACCGACCGGGAGATACCAACGTAATGGATAGACCGTACCGCCTGCCCCGAGCGTCCACGGCATAGGATTCGTCGGATACCATCTCCACCTGGAGACGTTCGTAGCCCTCGAAGTAGAAGCCGTGGAGTTCCCCTCTCATTACGGCCCACTGGACGGTATAGAGCACTACCGCCGATCCATCGCTCCGGAGATCGACGCTGGTTTCGACGAAACGGATTTCACCCGCACCTTGGGTACTCAACGGAACGACCAAAAGGCAGGCGAGGCTGGCGAGAATGTTCAGCATGGGCATGGTCTCCGTGAGTCTGACCGTTCGACGGTCAGCATCACGCACCAATTCCTCGCTGATGGCCTAAAGAATTCGTGAAGTCACGGTGAAGATGTCAGGCTCATGAAAGCCTCACCCCCAGTTGGGTTGAGGGTGTGGGGCGTCACTCAATTGTCTATGGGGACACGATTGAGAAAAAAGGATGCGTCAGTCACGAACCGCCGATTGCATCAACGACCGATTTCGGCCCCGACAGGATGGTGAGTTCGTCCAGCCACCGCGCCGAGTCATCCCTCTCTGCGACCACAACCGCGCCGTAATCCTCTTTTCGGTACGATCGGTGGTAGCGCATGTACAGATGCTTCTGATCCGCGCCCGTGATCTCGATCTTGCCTGTGCTGTGCGACATCACATAACGAGCCCGCTTCGAGAGGCCGGAGATATGGCGATTCGCCTCGATGAAGATCCGTATTCCTTCAACGATCGGGACTGCGAATTGCGTATTGCCCGCGGTGGGACGGCATTGGAAGAGGTAGTACTGTGGGCATCCAATGATAGACAGTTCCCGAAACAGGCTCTGCAATACTTGTGGGTTGTCGTTGATACCCGCAATGATTGGGCACTGGTTCACAGTCTCCGCACCTGCCTCTTTCAACCTCCTGATGGCTTCCCGACTCTCCCGCGTGAGTTCCTTCGGGTGATCGAAGTGGTTCATGAGGTAGACTTGCTTGCCAGTCTGGCGAACTCCACGTATCAGGGTCACCAGATCCGGATCGTCCAAGATCCGGAACGGATTGAAGGCTACCTGCTTCGATCCGATGCGGATGATGCGGACGTGGGGTACGGATGCCACATCGTTTACGATAGTATCGAGGCGACGGGTCGACAGAACCAGCGGGTCACCCCCCGTTAGTAGCACGTCCGTGATCTCCTCGTGCTGCGCGATGTAATCAAGACCCGGAGTGTAGTCGAGCGTAGCCTCGTCGTTGTCATTCATGAATAGCCGCTTACGGAAGCAATAGCGGCAATACGCACCACAAACCTCGTTCACCAACAAAAGCGCGGTATCCGTATACTTGTGCTGGCATCCTCTAACCGGGGTGTACTGTGCTTCGCCGCTCGCATCCAATTCACCCCAGTCGTAGAGTTCCGACTCGGAGGGAACCACGAGACGACGTAGCGGGTCGTTGGGATTCTTCCAATCGATGAGCCTTTCGTAGTAGCTGTTGAGCCGAAAGACGTATTGTTTGGCTACAGGTTCGAGTCGCCGACGCTCGTCTGCGGGAATCCCGTCCAGCTTGGACAAATCTGTGATGTGCCGAATACGCATGGCTTTCCCCAGGTCCGTCTAAACCGATTAGAGTCTGCCCTATAGCTCCAACTACGGGGGTAGGCTGCCGGGAGAGAAGCGCCACTAGCTGCCAAATGTCATCACAGTGGCAAGATCTGGACCACGCGACTTTCCTTTTTCGAGACCGCCGGGAACCGAATCACTCCGCGCGTTTGGCGGCGTAAGGTCGGCCTTGGTTGTCCACGGCATAAGAGTGAGCATCACGCGCCAATTCCCCGCCGAGCCTAAGGACTTTCGTTAAGCCACGGTGAAGGTGGTGGTACCTTTTCTTGCAGGGTGTCGTGGGCCGCCCTTTGCCGTTAGTATGTTCCGACAGACAGTATCGACGGCTGCTGGAGGCATGAATGCAAGTATTGCAACGGAGCAAAACCTTACACCTTGCCCTGCTCCTTTTGGCAGTTCCTTTCGCCGCATCGACCGCTCAGACCACCGTCACACAGAACACTGTGGGTGGCGGCCAAGGCAACGAGGATCAATCAGGCCAGGACACCGCCATATTCGCGACACAACCGGGAGTAGGTGTTGGCTTATCGGTGGGTTTCGACGGACAGGTAAGCAGTTCGATCCAGAACTCACTGGGCTACGAGGGCTACCTACGCTACGGGACCTCTTTCGGTCTGTTCCTGCTCGGAGGCATCCACATTTCCACGCACAACATCGACCAGGCCAGTCCCAGCTATAGACTCACTAGCTTCTTCTTCGAGCCACGATTCGTCGCGCTGAACTTATCCCCACGTTTGGCTCCATTCATCTCCGGCAGATTAGCGTTCATCCAAGAGGGCGTAGATCAACCGGGCGCCGAGTTCAAGGCTTCGGGGTATTCACTGGGCGGCGGCTTGGGCGCGGTCTTCCAGCTGATGCCCCAGGTGGCACTGGAAGGTGCATTCAATCTTGGAGTGGCAACCCTGGGTGGCTACGTCTTCAGAGGCGAATCAGCATGGTACAATTGCCTGCAAGACCTCGAACCCGGAACGTCGCTGCCCGAAACCGTCGTCCGTTGCGATGGATCGTCCGGCGGGCCCGTATACAGTTGTTACCCACCCTTCTTCGAAGAGTATGCCGGCAACTGCTCTCCACCCGAGATCCCCTACGAAGATTCGGGTCGCTCCACCACGTGGTTCCAAATGCGGCTCGGGATTCAGCTTTCGATCGCGACTCCGTAATCCGTAACCGGTTTACTCCGCGCGCAGCGCCAGCATCGGGTCCACGGACGCCGCTCTTCGTGCCGGCAAGAACGCAGCCAGCAGTGCCACGACAATCAGCAGGCCCGGCACACCAACGAAGGTCACGGGGTCCAGCGCGCTCACGCCGTACAACAGACTAGCCATGAAGTGGCTGGCACC
>JBDGZZ010000066.1:0-18465 GCA_039588335.1 Gemmatimonadota bacterium
CTCCGAGCCGCCAGCATCGGCGCCATTGCGCTCGATTTAGACCTGATCGAAACGCTCACGGAGCTGCCGCGGAAGCAGATCGACAACGCTCTGGACGTATTGGAGAGGCGTCAACTCATAATGTTCGACGGAAGCCGCTATGCCTTTGCTGCCCCGCTGCTGGCTCAGGTCGTGAGGGGTGAGTGTCTGACTCGTGGCCAGCGACAGCGCTTGAGGCACCGGGCCATGTCTCAACTTGTGGAACGCGAGGACATCGAATCCCGCGTGTTGAGAGTCGAGCTGCAAGCCAAAGCGGATCCCGGTGATGGGGCCGTGCAGGAGGCTCTGGAGTTATGCGAGGCTGCCCTGGCGGTGGGGTCCGAGCGGACTGCGCGACGTGCTCTGGCGGCGGCCGAGCGAATGGCAGATGAGGGTGGCGCGAATTCGTCGAAGATCCAAGAGCTACGGTCGCGGCTAGCCAGGAGTTAGTCAACAGACTCGGGGAGAGGGCCCCTTCCTGACCCCCTCCCCGATCGCCGGCCTGATCCTCGGAAGTGACTGAGGAACGGTGGGATTGAGCCGGCCGCCAATCGCCTCGAAATCTCGATCGGCAAGGTCGCCAATCGATCAGTGTACGCACTCGCCATCGGGGGCCTTCTTGAGCTCGGCCGAGTCGGCGGCGAAGTAGCATTCGGCATTGTCCGAATCCGAATGCACCTCGCTGGGCACGGGGGCCGGAGGTCCAAGTGGGTCACTGCAGCCTGTGATGGTGATCAAGGCTGCGACGGCGGCGCCGAGTGGTAGCATCTTCTTGGTCTTCATGGGGGCCTCCTCGGCCGACCGGCCGTAAGTCCTTGCCGGCCAGCCTCTTTCGTGTTTGCGAGCCGTTTCCGGCCCATTGCTGAGAGACAAGGTATCAGCGCTCGATAAACTTTCGGTCATCCTTCAGTCGGGGTGAGTCAACTTGTTGCGGTGTATTGATTTAGGGGTGTAGACAAGGGGCTCGTCTCGGCTCGTACTGCCGTGTGAACGCCCTTTCCTGCCGGCTGACCGGGGCGAGATGTTTGGAGGATCAGCCGATCACGCATATAGTGGATCTCGATACATCCTGAGATCGGGCCGGCAGCCTGGGCGGATCCAGGGAATCACCTGCGCCACGGCTGAGGGCTCGAGGTCGCTCCCACCCGACGTGGAGGACCAGGGTACAGTTGATCGCTGCAGACATCGAGCGGACACTCCACGGTGTTTACGTCCGGATCCACCGGGCGCGCATGTCAGTCTCTCCCCAAGCGTCGTTACTGCTACAACACCAGACCGCCACCAAGAGCATGCTCGTCGATCCAGTAGTCAGAGCATTGGGGTGGGGCCGGTCCGGTCCGGGAACGATTCACCGGGAGTTCAAGTTGAGACGTCGTGCGAAGCCGGTTGACTATGCAATGTTCCTATCCGAAGACCCTTGCATACTTCTCGAGGTATGCCCTCTGGGAACGGAGTTGAGGGGATTGGGTTTGACGAGTCGGATCATGCGACGGGCTGTGGAGGGTGGCTTCCCTTGGGTGGTGCTAAGCAACGGCGACGAATACCGGATCTACAGCGCGGTAGCCTACGGGCCCGGCGAGACAGAGCCTTTCCGGTCCGTGAGGGTTACGGGGGGCGGCTCCAGGGAAGTGTGGGATACTCTTGTCCTTCTATCCGTTGGGCAAGCGGGGTCGGGCGCCATCGAGCGGGCTTGGGAACTGAGTCGGCGCGACCGCCTGGTTCGGGCCGCGATCGAGGGGATGTTCGTGTCGAGCGATTCTGTGGCAGCGATCGTTGAGGAGCACCTTCAGGGTCTGTCACACGATGAGATTTGCGACTCTCTTTCGCGGGCTCGGGTATCAGTAGAGTTCGATACGATGAGTCGGTCGGCTGACGCCGGTGGTGAGAAGACCGGGCGGCGGCGGCGCATGCAGGAGGTGGAACTTCAGATAGCAACCTGGCTGCAGCAGCGCGCCATGGACAGGTGGGTGGTGGGCCAGCGGAGAGGGGCCCGGCTTTCGAGGCTTCGGCAGAGAAGAGGCAGGCCGGGTCGCCGAATCGCGCCGGATCGAAGGTCTATTCGGGCTGACCGCAGGCGCGTGGCGGTTGAGGTGACAGCTGAACGGCGTTCTGGGGCCGAGCGCCGCGTTGACCAGCGAAGGAGCAATCCGGAGCGACGGTCAGTCGTCGATAGAAGGCGCGCAACATCGGTGTCGTAAAGTGGCGACAGTGAAGTCGGCTCACTGTCCCTTGGACCCGGCGCGGTCCACGTTCCCCTTTCCCGTATGTGATGTGTGACAACGCGTTGACCGATCTCTGGTTGGACGCGGTTGGGATCTTACCTGACCGGCCTGCGTCTTGCAGGCTTCGGCCAAAGGCCGCTCTGCAAGCGATAAGCGATCTCGTGAGGCGGTCAGAGTTGGTTTCCTTGGGCACAAATAATCAATGAGGGTGCCGATGGCTGAACAGTGGATTCCGGAGCGGCGCGAGGGGGAGCGCCGGGACGAGACGGAGCGGCGGGCGGGAGAAGAGCGGAGGAATGGTGAGCGTCGCGAGGAGCCCATGGTCCTTCCCGTTGGACAACGGGGTGAGGGCGAGCGGAGGTCTGACGGCTGGCGGCGGCGGAAGAAACGGCGAGAGCCACCCGATCGGAGAGATGAGGCTTAAGGGGGTGGGGGGCAGCCACTGATTCCAGGTTCCGGCTGAACCACAGATTTGAGAGTTGAAAGAGGCGCCAGTGCGTGTCGTCGCACCGGCGCCTCTTGTATTGTGACGGATTGCATCCCGCCAGGATTGCCCTGCAGTTGAGAAACACCTAATTTCGGGTCGTTTATCCGAGCCCTAGGCCATTCCCTTACAAAGGAGGTGATCCATTGTCTAGTCTAGATACCGGCCGCAACCTGGCATGGGCAAGCGATCGCCGCACGGGTCTCTGATCCGGACCGAATCGCGTACACTCTGCCGTGCCGGCAGATGCCAACTGCGGCATCGTGCCGGGTTGCGGAGGTAGACACTGAGACGCCGCCGGTCGTTCGGTACCGGCGGCGTTGTCTTCTTCTGGGTGATTGGGTGATGTATCGACAGCGAAGGCGGTCACTATGAGCGAAAACCAGCGACGCTGCCCCTGGTGTTGGGAGTGGATCGAGCGGACCGCAACAAAGTGTCAGCATTGTGAGAAAGATGTTCATCCGCTGCCGGAAGCTCCGTCCTCTGAGCCGCCGCCGGAGACTGGGGCGGGAACGATGGCACCGGAGGTTGGCCAGGGTCTGGAAGCTGGTGCAGAAGCACCGACGGTCAAGAGCCCCGACATGGAAAGTCCAGCCGGTCAATCCTTGTGGTGGATTTCTGCGATACTCATCTATGGAATTCTGTTATTCGGTATCGCTGTCGCGATTCCGTTTCCACGTGCGGAACTCGCTATTGTGCTACTGGTGTTTGAAATTGGAGCGGCGTACTTGATAAACCGAAAGGTGTGGCAGCGCGTGAGAAGCTGGCCCACCTTCAAAGTCAGGAATCTGATCATCTACCTGGCTGTAGCAGTCGTGGCTCTGGTCGTGCTAGGCTGGGTACGACGTCGTTTCTTCGGGTAGAAAGCGGGGCCGACCCGGCAGCCCGCCACACGTCAGATTTTTTCGCCACCACGCCACGGTCTATCATGTCACCACTACAAGTCGAAGTCGAAGCGAAACTGGTGATCCGGTCGGAAGCACCGCGCGAAATCGCCACGGCAATCGGCCAGCTACGATCGCTCGGTGAATGGTCTTTGCGTAACCGGCAACCGGTTACCGTGCGAGATACCTATTTCGATACTCCAGATGAAGAACTTGGCTCTCAGGGGATCGCACTCAGGTTGCGGCAGACAGGAGGTGAATGCCTGATCACGGTGAAGGGTCCCGAAACAGAAAGGCACGGTGTTCTGGAGCGGCGGGAAATGGAGGAACCGTGGTCGTTAGGTGCGCTAGAGTTGGTCTCGAGATTCGTGACGTCCTGCGGTGTGCGCTTACCGGTGCCAGACGGCGTCCGCGTCGATGTTGATCCAAGGGAAGTGCTTTCAACGATCGGATTGGCACCGGCTCAGGATCGGACCACGAGTCGCGTGCGCAGAGGTATTGCCTCCAACCTAGAAGAAGGTGGCACCCTTGCGGAGTTGGCCATAGACGAGGTCACCTATCAACTGAGTAACAGCAGACTGCGACACCATGAAGTGGAGCTAGAACTGGAGGGTGCAGGAGATATCGGCGCGCTCAGCGCCGTGCACACCGAGCTACAAAGACAGTTTGTCGAGCTGCACCCCTGGACTCACAGCAAGTATGCTACGGGACGTGCGATAACCGCTTTGTTGACCTACCTGGAGGCCGAAGGACTGATTGGAGCGGACGAAGAGCTGAGGCCCACGTCGTACGGGGTCATCGATGAATTCTTGCGGCAGCAGCCGGGCTGAAGACGAGTCAGCCCCGCTGGGCCGCGGCAGTCACACTGTAGGCTAGTGCCAGGTTAGGCCAAGTGAGATGAGAAAGACGGAGTTTGTCGAGCTGAAGCTATCCGAGTCGTAGGCTTGAAACAGCCAGTCGAACGCGGGTACGAGAAACAAGCTTCCTATCCTGATGTCATATCCCAGCCCAAGTGTACTGCCGAATCCTCGCTCCGTCACCGAGATGTCAAATCCGGCAATCTCACCGCTGAGGTCTAAGTACGCCACGCCGATGCCCGCTTTGGCGTAGAAACCACCGGCAGAACCGGGGTAGAACAACACGCTGAAAGTCGTATTTCCCCTACCGAGTCTTATGTCGTTCTCGCTTCTGCCCCAGCCGATTACCTCGCCTCCGATGAGCCACTTTGGACTCGGTGTCCCACCGAGTCGAAGATAGAGGCCCCCTCCGGCTTCAGTGTCACTAGCGCCTTCGGTACTCAAGCCTGCGCCGAGTCCGAACCCGATCCAGAAACCCTGGTGAGGGTGCGAGTCCTGTGCTTCGGCCACGGTCGCACTGAGGGCCAACATGAGGGCCAACAGACTACATGTGCGGGTTAACATCGATCGCTCCAATCGATTGGGAGAACCTACCCGTTCTCAATGCCAGGCCAGCCCCAGCCCGAACTGGATGGCAGTGATGCTGGCACTGGTAAACACTGTACTGCCTCGCTTCAGATCGGCGCCCAGCGATCCCATGAGGTTCACATATGGACTGAAGGACAAGTGACTGCTTACTGGTATCTCGTAGCCGACACCTACCTGCCCACCAAGCGAACTCGAGGTTATCGGATCCTCGTCCTCCTCATCAGGTCCGGGGTCATCATCCAGGCTGTACGACACGACGCCAAGCCCCCCCTTGAAGAAGTACCGCGGACCGTTTCTGGCCGGATACCAATAAGCAACCGCCTGGAGCGTAAGGAGCCTCCTCTTCGTGGTTGTCTCGGTGGTCTCCACTCTTTCCGCCAGCCGCTTCCCTCAATACCCAGGGCGAGGCTGCTGCTCAGCCGGCTTCCGATTCCCAAGTTGGCGGCCAGGCCAAACAGCAGGTCATCGTCGCAAATGTCGCAGTGCACGCGGGTCCAGCCGCCACCGAGACCACCCGCTATCCACAAGCCACTGCCCCGTTCGGCGTCCTGAGCGGCCAGCGGTTGTCCGGCCGCGGACAACATCAGGATCAGTGTCGGTATCGCTGTATGAGCTCGCATTGGCCTCCCCGGGATGGAGTTGGAACCCAAGGTATCTCCAGCTTATGGTGTTCCAAAGGCCGCAAGTTGACACCTGAAAGGCAGTTTGCCAGTGATTTGGGTCACGTGGCAGCTTTGCGAGGGCGGCAGGGCAGGGCCAAGGCGGCGGCAGGAGTCGGTGTGGTGCCCACCGACGTCGGTCCATATCTTGACTGTTCTGCTGTGGCCGTAGGACTTCGGATCTGGAGAGTGGGATCAATGAAGGACAAGGTGAATAAGTCGGATGCCGAGTGGAAGGAACAACTCACGAGAGAGCAGTACCGTGTTACGAGGCGGAAGGGGACTGAGCGCGCTTTTTCCGGCAAATACCACGATTGCAAGGACGAAGGCATCTACCGCTGTGTGTGTTGCGGCAACGAGTTATTCGATTCAACCACGAAGTACGAGAGCGGGACTGGATGGCCAAGTTTCTACGCCCCGGTAGAAGAGGAGGCGCTGTCCAAGGAGGAGGACAGAAGCCTTTTCATGTCGAGGACGGAAGTACTGTGTGGTCGTTGTGATGCGCACTTGGGCCACGTCTTCCCAGACGGCCCGGCACCGAGCGGGCTGAGGTATTGTGTCAACTCCGCGGCCCTCAGCTTGGACAAAACCAAAGGTGAAGAAGGGATTGTGGACTGAACTCACATCTTTCCGGCAACGATGGTGAGAGTCTCACGTTCCAACTCGGCAGCCTTTTCCTCTATCAGTTTTCCTCGTTCAAGTATCTGTTCCACGTACTGTTTGTCCTCGACGTCGACCGCATTGATTCTCACGTTGAGAAAGGCCCCCCTGACGGCGAGGCGTGCGCAGAGAGATCCGACTCCGGCATCGGATGCGGACGCAGGGATTCCGATCCGTGCCATCTCCTTCATGACTTCCATGGACTCACAGGCTTTGATCATCACACGAAGTGGAACCTCGATGGCTCCCTTCGTGGCCTCCTGAATTGTCTGGTGCCGCTCGGTCCTCTCCGCGTCGGATCCCTGTGGCAGCCCGAACGCAGCCATGACCCGGTTGAATGCTTCGGTGTCCTCATCCACCAGCCGCACGAGTTCGCGGTAGAAAGCCTTGCCCTTTTCGGCCCAGCCCGAGAACTCTTCCCAGCGTTCGTCCCAGCCACGTTTGTGAGACGAGAGGTTGGCGACCATTGTTCCCAGAGCTGCTCCCATGGCACCGACAGCGGCCGATACAGAACCGCCTCCCGGAGCCACCGATTCGGAAGCTGTTTCCTCGACGAAGGCTGCGACCGATACATCCACCAGCCGCTTCGTCGTCTGCTTCGCAATGGCGTATTCGATGATCTTCTCTTCGGGCTTGAAAGGATAGAGATCGTCCAATCCCAATGACTTCACCGCGATCTTGATGATCTCGGCATCAGGAATGCCGACTGACCGCTTCTGTTTTCTGAGGAAATACTTTCCGGCATCGATCATTGCCTCGAGCGGAATGAGCCCGACCAGCTCTGAGCCGGTAACTCGAATTCCACGGTCTTGGGCTTTCCGGCAAACCTCGTCGAACGCAGTGTGAACCGGCGTTACTCCAATGTTCGTCAGATTCATCGAGATCTGGGCGATGCCGTATTCTTCGATGAACCACCCGATCGCCTTCACACATTTGAGCGTACCGGAATCCCAAACCGGATCACCGTTCCGATCACGGACGATCTCGCCCGTGAGCGCATTCCCGGACCGCTTGATACGTCCTTTTTCTCTAACATCGAATGCTATCGCGTTGGCCCGCCGCGTAGAGGTCGTGTTGAGGTTGACGTTGTAAGCAACCAGGAAAGCGCGTGCACCCACAGCGGTAGCACCCGATCGGGGATTGAACTCGGAAGGCCCAAAGTCCGGTTGCCACTCTGGCTGGGCCAGCCGCTCCTTGAGGCCCTCGTACTCACCCTCACGTACGTTAGCCAGGTTCCGCCGGGCATCGGAGAGGGCGGCGTCCTCGTAGCAGAAGACCGTGATGTTCAACTCTTCTCCGATTCTCTGCCCGAGCTTGCGCGCGTACTCGACCGTTTCTTCCATCGTGATGTTCGATACGGGAATCAAAGGGCAAACGTCGGTAGCTCCGAATCTGGGATGTTCGCCCTGGTGCTTGCTCATGTCGATGAGTTCGGCCGCTTTCCTGACCGCCGTAACGGCAGCTTCCACTACCTGTTCGGGCGGGCCCACGAAGGTGACGACCGTGCGGTTGGTGGCCTTTCCGGGATCGACATCGAGAAGGGAGATTCCGTCGAGGGATTCAATCTGGTCGGTGATCTGCCTTATAATCGGTAGGTCGTTCCCTTCGCTGAAATTGGGAACGCACTCGATCAGTTGTTCTTTCATCAGTTTGACATCCTCGTTGTCCGATATCGCTGCTCAACGACTGTTAGCAGTCAGGCTTCGGCTATGCAGAATCGGTGTATGACTCGCTCCAACATCCCGTCGGCGCGCTCCAACTCAGCGATCGGCATGAACTCGTTGGGTTTGTGTGCCACCTCGATTGAGCCTGGACCGAAGATCACGCAGCTCAGCCCCAATGTCTGGAGCCAGCCAGCGTCGGTGGCATAGGATGCGCTGATCGTTTCTTCTTGGTGTACTTCAGAGCATAGGTGTTGGTAGACCGGGGCCGTCTCCGGCAGCAACATAGGTGGGGCTTCGCCCCTGACCTCCAAATCGTATGGCGTGTTACCGGCTGCTCGCTCGACCAGCTCTTGCATGCGCTCTATGACTGGCTCCTTGGCCATCCCCGGCAACAGTCTTACGCCGCACTCTAACACGCAGCGGTCGGGTACCACGTTGACTGCTACGCCGCCGGTTATCCTCGCCACGTTGAGTGCTACGAAGGGAACTTCCGGGAAGAACTCAGCATGGGGCACCAGCTCGCCCTCGAACTCGCCGCGCAGGTTGCTCAGCGCGGCAATGATCCGTCCGGCGGGCTCAATGGCGTTGGCACCCAAGTGGGGGTATCCACTGTGGGCACTCGTTCCGGATAGCGTGATGCGAAACTCCAAGTGCCCTTTGTGCAGACGAATGGCGCGGAGAGTGGTGGGCTCTCCGATGATGGTGTCGCACGGCAGCCGATCTTGATCGCCCCAAGTCTCAGCGAAGTGCCTGGCTCCGAGTGTCCCCAATTCCTCGTCGTAGGTGAAGATCAATACGAGTGGACTACGCACACGAGACGGATCCAGAGACGCCGCGCGGTTCATCGTAAGAGCCAAAAACCCCTTCATATCCGCGGCACCTCGACCCACGAGCTTGCCATCCGTCTCGGTGAGCGAGAAGGGATCGCTCAACCAGCTGTCCTCAGTTGCCGGGACCACGTCCATGTGCCCTGAAAGCGTGAGACCAATCCGATCCCCAACTGTCGGTCCCACTTGGATCACGAGGTTCGTCTTCATGCCGTCGGGAGACTCATTCCGCACGATGTCAATGCCGGGCCGATCGAGGTAGTTGCTTATGAAATCAGCGATAGGGAGATTGCTGTTTCTGCTCGTTGAGTCGAATCCAACGAGACGTTTCAGCAATTCCGTGTTGCTCAATGGTCGTGTCATCATATCATGCTAGTCTGACGATGCGACGTGTCGATCAGATGGTTCGTCGTGCCGGTCCACGGTCTTTCCACTCCGCCAGGGCCAGGATGAGCCCAGCAAGTCGGGGGAATGTACCGCGTGCAGTGCCGTGATAGCAATCGAATCCTCGGTAGGATACTTGCCCCTACATGTCCCGACGATAAGCTTTTCCCAGATCACCGCGACTGGCTTTGGGGGTTGGGCCGACAAGCGGGTCGCGGACTTCCTTGCATGTTGACGAATTGAGCTTGGAGGGAAGAACAGATGGCAGTCACCATCACCTTTCTGGGTCATGCCGGCTTCATGTTCGATGACGGCAGCCACCCAGTTGCTATTGACCCGTTCCTGACGGGCAATCCAGTTGCAGCGATGAACCCGGATGAGGTTAGCTGCAAGTCCATCGTACTCACACATGGACACGCCGATCACGTGGGCGATACCGTGGCCATCGCCAGGGCCAACGACGCTACCGTAATTGCCGCCTTCGAGATAGCCGAATACCTCGGGGAGCAAGGCTGTAAGACGGATCCGGGAAACCCGGGCGGTAGGATCAATACTGATTTCGGTTGGGTGGCGTTCACACAGGCTTTCCACTCGTCATCCTACGAGGGTCGTTACATGGGGATGCCGTGTGGAGCGGTAGTTCACTTGGGTGGTGTCACCATCTATCACTGTGGTGATACGGCCCTATTCAGCGACATGAAGCTGATCGGTGAATTCTACCGGCCCGACATAGCGCTGATTCCGATCGGTGACAGGTTCACCATGGGGCCGGAGCTGGCAACCAAAGCCGCAGAGTGGATCAAACCCAAGGTTGCGGTTCCGATCCATTACGGTACCTGGCCATTGCTGGTGCCCGATGCATCCGGCTTCACGCCTGAAGGGATGGAAGTAAAGGTGATGGCACCGGGTGACAGCTGGCAGTTCCAATAGGAAACGGATTCTAGCGTCTCAGATCTGCAACCCAGGATTCATCGGCGGAGGTCGTGAACAGGTTGTCCGCGATCTCCGCGATTTCTTCCGCCTCACGCCAGCGCCGCTCCAGCCATTTCAACTGACCGCGCAGTGCCTGGCGCTCGGTCTCTTCGTGTGCCGCCATCTCCAGGGCTAGCCTGGTGGATATCGGATACTGGCCTACCCCTTTTCGACCATAACCGAGCCGTTCGAGGTGCTGGGCCGTGACCCTCAGGTACTCCTCGGCGTTGCCGACTGCTTCCAATTCCTTGACGGCCTCGGTCACCTGGTTTTCTGAAGCTCCGAATCCGTTTGCTATCGGCAGCATGAGGCCGAGTACGTGCGTCGCCTGTTCGTCTTCGTACCCTTCCCAACCGACGGAGTGCGGCAATTCCAGTTGCCAACCATGGG
Source organism: Gemmatimonadota bacterium (assembly GCA_039588335.1). Lineage (GTDB taxonomy): Bacteria > Gemmatimonadota > Gemmatimonadetes > Gemmatimonadales > GWC2-71-9. The sequence continues at coordinate 10,610 of JBDGZZ010000066.1, forward strand.
CCTTGGCGGCAACGCGCAGCTCCGGCACGTGACCGGTCCGCACGAACGAGAAGTCAAGATTGGTCACCTTGACCTTCGCGATGATTTGACCTAGCAGTTTCTCGATCCGCTCAGGGCCCATTTCTCGGAAGACCTCCTCGGTTCCCGCGCCGGCCATCATTCCGATCCCGATCGCCGCCGGAGCCCCGACGAGGAGCGCGAAGCCAGCTCCCACGAGGCCACCAGCACCGATCATCCAGCCGTACCGATCGGCTACCCGAGCCCCTGCCTTGAACAACGCCCTCTTCCTGCGACCCCGCAACTCGTTCGCGTAGCGCCACACCGCCAACTCCTGACGGTAGGGCGCACCTATCCTGATCAGCTCCAGAGAGGCGTAGACTACGGCCATGCTTATGTTCTCAGTGGAAACCCTGGCGGTCGTCTTGCGGAAGAGTCGCTCGCATTCCTCGATTGCCTCCCACCGCTCATCCATCGGAGTGAGGTTCCAGCTGCCGCAGTGGGGACACACGATCCACAGCCGGCCTTTGCTCTCGTCGTAGGCCAAGCGACGGCCCACCGGACAGTGTTCGACGAGGTCGTTCTGGCCGAGGTGCTCTCTGCAGAAGAGGCAACTGAACATGGGTTGCAGGTCGTTCACATGCATGAGCTGTCCGATCGGGGCGACGTGATGATACGCCCTTACCTCACATACACCGTCGCACCGACCGTGTTCTCAGTCTTCCTTCAACTTCTCCTGGAGTAGGTCGGCGGTCACTTCCATGAAGCTCCGTTCCGTAACCAGCCCGACGAGCTTCCCATTCTTACATACGGGAAGAGCCGATACACGTTTCGCTCGCATCACCTCGATGGCCTCTACCGTAGATGTCTCGGGCGTGATACTGATCGGGTTCCGTTCCATGATGTCTTTGACGGGAATTGTAGTCTGGTCTTGTCCGACTTCCCCTTTTGAGAGGAGCCTGATCAGAGACCGGTAGGACACTATGCCAACCAGCTGGTGATCCTGGTCCTCGACGAGCACATGACGCAGGTATCGCTGATCCATCAAGAAGGCGGCAAACTCCACCAGTTCGTCCTCGCTCACCGTGAATAGATCGGTAGTCATGTACTGTTCGACATGGTCGTAACCCGGTCTCCATCCTCCTCCCTCGACGAGCTTGGCAAGTTCCCACTCGTGCCCCAGCTGCCCGGACCATTGGCGGCTGGCGATGGCTGCCGTGAGTGCTGCACCACGCTCGGCTCTCGTCGCTTCCCTCATCGAGGAATTCGACTCCACTAGCCATCTGGCTCCCGTACGGCCGGTTTCCATGCGCTGACGGATAATGCCCAAGAACCTCTCTACGTCTGAATCTGCCACGCCTGCCGAATGCAATCCGTTCTCGGCCAGAGGCAGGAGGTCGCCCAGAATCAATTCCGGGACATTGCGTCTTTCACCACCAACCCAAGTGAATATTCCTTTGGGGCCCTGTCGTGCCGCGGCCAAAAAGTTTGTCCTCACTTCGTCGAAGGTCACTTCGTTCGTTATGTCACCGTACTCCCCCGCCACGCCGAGCATCAGTCCGATCCAGAAAGCTGCGTTAGCCACTTCATCTGCAATGGACGGACCTGAGGGAAGCGCACGGCATTCGATTCTGAGATTGGGTCGGCCACCCTGGAGGCCGTAACACGGACGATTCCAGCGGTATACGGTGCTATTGTGCAACTGCAACGCCCGAAGCTGAGGTACCCCGCCTTGCTCCAGCACCCCGAATGGGTCCTCCTCGGTCTCACCCGCAAGTATGACTCGAAATCGCGCGACGTCCTCCTGAAAGGCCTCGACCACCGACTCCCTGATCCATTGTTCCCCGAAACGCACGCGTGGACTCAGCTCTCGCAGGTGCGGAGATGCTGTTCGCGTGTCCACAGATTGTTGGAAGACCGCGATTCTTGTTTCCTGCCACAGGCGCTTCCCGAAGAGTAGGGGAGAGTTGACAGCCGCCGCTAAAACCGGTGCGGCGATTGCCTGCGCGATGTTGTAGTAACGAGCGAACTCGTCTGCCCCTACCTGCAGGTGCACCTGAAAACTGGTGTTACAGGCCTCCAGCATCACCGAATCGTGCTCCAGGTGGAGCTCGTCGGTGCCCTCGATATGAAGCCGCATGGGCCCGCCGCGCGCGCTGGTCATAGCTTTGTTCAGTGCATGGTAGCGCGGGTTGGGCGTCATGTTTTCCATTGACAGATCCGACTTGCTCAGGCTGGGTAGGATCCCTGTCATGACAATTTCGGCGTCCTCGCTGTGGGCCACCGAACGGAGTTTACCGAGGAGCTCGTTGAGCTCTGCTTCGAGCAATGTGAAACACTCTCCACTGAGACCGAGTGGATCCAGATTCATTTCGGCATTGAATAGGCCCAGTTCGGTCGTGAAGCGGGGGTCGTCTATTTGTTCCAGCAGTCTGAGGGAAAGGGGGGCAGGCCTCCAGCGTCGGTCGACGATGAACACTTCTTGCTCGGCACCGAACCGGCGCATGTCGGGTTCCAGCAGTCCCAGCCCGATTATCTGCTCGAGTGCTCTGAGATCGTTGAGCAGCGATCTTGTGAAATCCCTGATTGCACTTGATTCGCCGGGCTGAGAGATGTCGGATTGGTACATCGAGTTCCCGCTCTGTCCGTGCTATCCAGTAGTAAGGGGCCATTGTAGGTTGGCTGCAGCACCATGTCAACGGACTCAACTCGAGTCAGTCCGGATCGACGGACGCTGCAGGTTCAGTAGCCAAGGCGCCGGAGTTAACTGCTACCGATCTGGCAGCTCCAGGGTATCATTCCAATGCTCCAGTCATAACAGCGCGGCCACGTCCAAGGGACGCTGCAGGGCGCAGCATTCAAAACCGAGGTAACAGCGTTCATATGAAGAAACCTTCTCTTGCACTAGTTGGCTTGTTGGCGGTTCCGGTGGCCTTTGCCTGCGGTGGCTCCCGTTCGCTTGAATGGCACGAGGAGACCGGGTACCGATGGTCAGAACTCTCCGTTCCGCGAAGCGGTAGGGATGGATTCGAACAACTGCCAGCGTCGCAGACGGGTGTCACGTTCACCAATTCGATCACCGAGGAACAAGCACTCCAGAACGAGCACCTGTTCAATGGTTCCGGCGTCGCGTTGGGCGATGTGGACAGCGATGGACTGACCGACGTCTACTTCTGCCGGTTGGATGGACCCAACGTCTTATACCGGAACCTCGGCGGATGGCGGTTCGAAGATGTGACCGAACACGCTGGAGTTGCGGCTCCCGGCCGTTTCTCGACGGGAGCAGTGTTTGCCGATGTAGATGGTGATTCGGATCTCGATTTGCTTGTGACCTCGATGGAAGGACCCAGTGCGTTCTTCGTCAACAACGGTGACGGGACTTTCGTCGAGCGGACAGAAGAAGCGGGATTGTACTCGGAATACTATGGCACGACACAAGCACTCGCCGACGTTGATGGGGACGGTGATCTCGACCTCTACGTGGCCAACAACAAGGTGAAGCCGGTCCGCGACATCTTCGCGCCGTCGGTGCTCATATTCGAGAATGTGGTCGAAGAAGTCAACGGAGAGTACTCTGTCAAGCCGGAGTTTCGCGAGCACTACAGAGTGGTGAGGCAGCTGGGCAGAGTCATGCGCTTCGAATACGCCGAGCCCGACAAGTTCTATCTCAACGACGGGACGGGAACGTTTGAAGAGGTGTCGTTCACCGCCGGCCGGTTTCTCGACGAGGACGGCCGGCCACTGCAGGAAACGCCGCGGGATTGGGGATTGACTGCGCGCTTCCGCGACATTGATGATGACGGTGATCCGGATCTCTACGTCTGTAACGACTTCGAGAGCCCCGATCGGATATGGCTGAACGACGGAACCGGGAGGTTCCAGCTCATCGACAAGCTGGCCTTGAGGGCCACGAGCAATGCTACGATGACGATGGATTTCTCTGATATCGATCGGGATGGATGGGATGACTTCATCCTGATCGACATGTTGGACCGGAACACGAAACAGCAAAAGACTCAAGTCCAGTCGATGGAGCCTGCCCCCGTGTTGTTGGGTCAGGTTGACGACCGGCCACAGATCGGGCGCAATACGATGTTCTGGAACCGTGGTGATAACACCTTTGCGGAGATAGCCCACTTCGCCGGAGTCGAGGCATCCGGATGGTCGTGGTCGGTGTTGTTCCTCGATGTCGATTTGGATGGGTATGAGGACATCCTAATCGGAAACGGGCATCAACACGATTTCTTGGATTCGGACAGCCAAACGCGAGTAAGGGAAACTCGCGACACCGTCAATTGGCGACGCTGGAGGCTGCTCTTTCCGGAACTAAAACTCGCGAACGTGGCATTTCACAACAATGGCGACCTCACCTTCGAGGAAAAGGCGCAAGAGTGGGGGTTCGCCAACGAGGAAGACATCTCGCACGGAGCGGCGACTGCTGATCTGGACCTGGACGGAGACCTCGATCTCGTCGTCAACAGGTTCACGTTTGAGGCCGGTCTCTATCGTAACGAGTCCAACCGACAGCGAATATCGGTGCGGCTAAGGGGTGCGCCACCCAACACCCAAGGGATTGGGGCCAAGATTAGGGTCATTGGCGGGGCCGTGCCAGAGCAGCACAAAGAGGTGACCTCGGGCGGAATCTACGTCTCCGGTTCCGATCCAGTCTACAGCTTTGCCACGGGGAGTGCGACACATCTCATCTTGGTCGTTGACTGGCAGGGCGGCCAGAAGAGTATCATCGAGGGAGCGGTTCCGAACCGCATCTACGAAGTTTATGAATCCGGTTCTGTAAGCGCTGGTCAAATTGCGGACTCGATCAGAGGAAGACGGAAGGCGCCTGTACCCGAGCAGGAGTTCTTTCAAGACGTGAGCACCATGATCGCTCACGATCACGTGGAGCAAGACTACAACGACTTCGGAAGACAGCCCCTAATCCGGCACCGCCTGAGTCAGTTGGGTCCGGGTGTATCCTGGATCGATGTGGACAGAGACGGAGACGACGATCTGTTCGTTTCCTCGGGCCGTGGGGGAACCATGGCGTTCTACGAGAACGTGAGCGGGACCTTGCGTCGCGTTTCATTGCGCACCGGTGAGGCGCCACTGGATCAGACTGCGGTGCTGGCGCTTCCAAGTGAATCGGCAAATTGGCCGCTTCTCCTTGGGCAGGCGAACTATGAGGCGGTAAGTCCCAGTGAAGCATTGGCTGCGAGTTCCGTGTTCATGGTCGACTTGGGAGGTGGCGGCGGGACAACCCGCAGCGTGAGTGTCTCCGAAGCTGTACCCGGAGCTGCAAGTACCGCTGGTCCTCTTGCGCTCGCAGACTACGACGGGGACGGGGATCTGGATCTGTTCGTCGGGGGACGAGCGCTTCCAGCCAGGTACCCGATGCCGGCGACGTCGCAGTTGCTCCTAAACGACGGTGGAGCCTTCGAACTCGACGACACAAACGCTGAGTTGTTGGAAGACATCGGGATGGTGTCGTCGGCTGTCTTTACCGATATCGACTCCGACGGAGATCCGGACCTCCTTCTGGCAATGGACTGGGGCCCTCTGAAACTGCTGTTGAATGAAGAAACCATTTTTGAGGATGTAACCGAGCAATGGGGCCTGGCTGGGCTGACGAGCACGTGGAACGGCATAACGGTCGGCGACTTCGACGGCAACGGATTGTTGGATATAGTAGGTACTAGTTGGGGAAGGAACGCGCGTTTCGACGCCAGTGAAAGTCACCCGCTTCGGGTGTACTACCGCGATTTCGACGCCAACGGCGAAATGGACCTCCTCGAGGCACGGTACGAAGAGGGGCTTGGTGATATTGCACTGGTCCGCGGAATGCAGACCATAGTCGATGCCATCCCCTTTGTCCGCCGCAGGATATCGAGCTTCGCGGAGTACGCAGACGCAAACATCGAGGTCGTGGTCGGACCGGCCATACAGGATGCGCCGTATCTCGATGTAACCACATTCGCTCACATGTTGTTGCTGAACCGTGGTGGTAGTTTCGAGGTGCACGAACTGCCAGTGGCAGCTCAGCTTTCACCGTCATTCTACGCCGGAGTGTCCGATTTCGACGGTGACGGCAACGAAGATGTGTTTCTTACCCAGAACTTCTATCCCACTGAGCCACTGATGCCGCGGTACGCAGCTGGCCGTGGGTTGTGGCTGCGTGGTGGGTCTGTCCGATTTCGATCGTGACGGCCGCGTCGATTTGGCCGTCTCCCAGAACGGAAACTCGACGAAACTGTATCGTAATGCGTTGGGTAAGCCGGGAATCCGTGTGCGGTTGATCGGGTCTCTCGGTAATCCCGACGCAGTGGGTGCAGTGATTCGACTCGTGTATGGCGAGACCAAGGGTCCTGCTCGTGAGATTCATGCCGGGTCCGGGTTCATGTCGCAGGACGGCATGGTGCAGGTCATGGGCTTCGTCACTCAACCATCGGCAGTCTGGGTGAGGTGGCCGAATGGCGACGAGTCCACAACCGTGGTAGGGACAGCCGTTTCCGAAGTCGCCATCAGGATGCCGGGCAACTGACCCGTGAGCGTGTTGAATGCAGAGCTGCGAGGCTACAACGAGCAGATAGATAGCAACGATAGGGTGGTGCGGTCATTGGCTGATGCTCTGTACCAGAAGCAAACAGCCTGGCGGCCCGGCCCTAACCGTTGGTCTGTTGCCGAGTGCGTCCATCACCTCAATCGCACAACCGCTGCTTACCTACCGGCAATTGACAAGGCAACCGAACGCGCCAAGACGAGGGGCTGGATGAGTGAGGGGCCGTTTAAGTACGGCAAGATGGGCACCTGGTTCGTAAACGCCATGGAGCCGCCACCCAAACGCCGCTACCGGACGATGGCTGTGTTTGCCGGTCCAGCAGATCTTTCGTTTCGCGATATCGTGAATAAGTTCTTCAGCTCCCAGGAGCGATTGCGGCAAAGGCTACACAGGTCCAACGGTTTGGATCTGGCGCGAGTCAGAGTAGTATCGCCGGCGACTCGTGTGGTGAGATTCAGACTGGGACAGTGCTTTGCGTTTCTGTTGGCGCACGAACGCCGGCATTTGTGGCAGGCACATCGAATAATGGAAACGCCGGGATTCCCGCAACGGGAGGATCACCAGTGATAGATCAATCTCGCGAGACAAGCGCGCCGAGCGATGTTCGAATAGACCCACCTGAACGGCTCCTCATGGGGCCTGGGCCATCAAATCCTGCCCCCGAAGTTCTGGAGGCAATGGCAAAACCAATGGTCGGGCATCTGGATCCCTACTTCCTGGAAGTAATGGACCGGACTATGAAAATGCTGCGAGCGGTGTTCCGAACCAACAATCACCACACGATTCCGATGTCAGGGACGGGAACGTCGGGGCTGGAAACCATCATGCTCAATCTCATTGAGCCGGGAGATGACGTGGTCGTCGGAGTGATCGGATACTTCGGTCAGCGGCTCGTGGAGATGGCCTCTCGTGCGGGGGCGAATGTCAGGGTGGTCGAGGCGCCGTTCGGAGAGGTAATAGAGCCCGACCGATTCGAGCAGGAGCTGAGAAAGAAGTCCGCCAAGGTGTTGACACTGGTCCACGCGGAGACGTCTACCGGAGCAGCTCAGCCGGTGGCTGAAGTAGCAGAGATTGCGCGGCGTCATGACGCGCTGATAGCCGTGGATTGTGTCACGTCGTTGGGTGGGATGCCGGTAGAGATTGACAAGTGGGGTATCGATGCCGCGGGGTCGTGTTCTCAAAAATGTCTGGGTGCGCCTCCCGGACTGGGGCCAGTCACATTTGGCCCGCGCGCGTTGGAAGCCGTGCAACGGCGCAAGCACAAGCCCACGACTTGGTATCTAGATCTTGGGTTGCTGTTCCAGTA
>JBDGZZ010000067.1:0-16631 GCA_039588335.1 Gemmatimonadota bacterium
AGGACAGTGGTACCTGGCGACAGTGTTACCTGCTGGGGCCGGACGCGCCGACGGATGTCAGTCATGAAAAGACTGACACACTGGTACAGTATTCCGACGGATCGCACGACCGCGTTTCACTTGATGCAGATGGCTGCCGTATTGTCGACAGGGCCGGAAATACGATCCGATTGGCCGGTCTCAGGGGACAGCCACGCGCCGAGCACGTTCCTAGACTGCGCCAGGCGACTATCTCCTGTCCCACTTTGGTGGAGAGGCCAACGGTTTCCGAGTGGGCGGAGCGTGTCCCTCTCAACAAGCAGTTCGACCTGGGCAAGAAGCAATACCGTCGTTCGGAAGAGGCATACGGTGCCGTCGGCGAGTTCGCTGCAAGGGTAGCAGTCTTCGTGACAGGTAGCGAGATCTGTTTCGCCGCCGACGTCCACAAGAGGAAGCTTCACTTTCGCCGTGCAGATGAGCCGGATCCCGCTTTCGACAACGAAACAGCAGACATCCACTCCGACGGCCTGCAGTGTTACCTAGGCGTTGGAGACTGGAGTGGGTTCCTCGCAGTACCGGATCCTGGCTCCGAGGCGGTGCGCGTGAATGCGGTCGCGGGCACGGCGGCTGACTCTGGAAGAGCCAGGGGTTGGTGGGAGCGCACCGACCGCGGCTATCGTATCCTTGTGTCGATCGACATCGGTCGAGATCTTGTGCGCGGTGAGCGATTCCCCGTCAACCTGGTAATCAACGAGATGTATCCCAAGAGAACGCGACGAGCGGGCCAACTGGCTCTTTCGGGAGGGGGAAGTTGGGTGTACCTGAGAGGTGATCGGGAACATCAATCGTCGGCTGTGATAGCGGAGGTGTCGTGAACCTGGTCGTCGTGATGAACGAGCCCCAAGATTTGGTGAACATTGCGAGTGTTGTCCGCGTGATGAAGAATTTCGGCATGCGCGACCTGAGACTGGTGAATCCACTGGAGTTCGAGCCCAGGCGAATCACCGGAATAGCACACGGAAGCGACGACCTCGTGAAACGTGTCGCAATCATGGATGACCTGGACGCCGCGTTGGCGGACCGCACGTTTGTGGCCGGGATGACCGCCCGCCAGCGCGCCGCAAAGCGCAACATGCGACGCCCGCGAGAAGCCGCGCCGGAGTTACTGCTGGCAGGACGGGGCGGTGCTGCAGCACTGCTGCTCGGCCGTGAGGACAAGGGTCTCAGCAACGAGCAGCTCGATAGGTGCCATCGGATCGTGACGATACCGACAAGCCCGGACTATGCAGCGCTCAACCTCTCGCACGCCTTTGCCGTTATGGCATACGAACTCATGGTCGCTGGAGAGGATCCCGAGTTCAAGAGCCCGCGCCGAACGGCGCCCCCCGCCTCTCAGGAGCAACTGGAGCGGTTATTCACGCGTGCCGAGGAGGGACTCGATGCAATCGAGTTCTTCAAGACGCGCAACCCGGCCAGTATCATGCGAACCGTGCGCGAAGTGGCCCATCGTACCCCGATGGACGCGCGCGAGGTCAACCTACTCAAGGCGATGTGTGTTGAAGTCGTCCGCTACCTTGAACGCATGGGGGTCAGATGACAGTTCCAGGCTTCACTTCGACCGGGAGTAAGCGACCGGAGGTGCTGTTTGGAACGGCCGACATCGCGCCGCGGCTGATGGCGCGATCGGAAGGGTATAGCCTGTGGGACGAGAACGGCGTCGAGTACATCGACATGATGATGGCACTCGGTGCGGTGACTCTGGGCTACGCACACCCCAGAGTGGTTGCAGCAGCAACGGAAGCGGTCCGCAACGGTACAATCGGATCGTTGGCACCGCGCCTCGAGCACGAGGTGGCCGAACGGCTGGTCGCTGTAATCCCCGGCGCCGAGAGTGCGAGGTTCTTCAAGACCGGCGCTGAAGCAGTTGCTGCAGCGGTGCGGCTTGCACGGGTTGTCACCGGGCGGGAGCACATCGTCACCTGTGGTTACCACGGCTGGCTGGACTGGTGCCAAGTCGAAACGGGTGTACCCAAGAGCATGACGCAGTTGCGTACCGATACGAACCACAACGGTATTGAATCGCTCACGCGTGCGATCAACGCGACGAAACCGGCGGCCGTAGTGCTGGAGCCGGTGATCGACGGTCCGCCCGACCCTCGGTGGTTGGAAGCTGCTCGACATGGCGCGACCCAGTCAGGTGCAATCCTCGTGTTCGACGAGATCAAGACAGCGTTCAGGATCGCCGCGGGAGGGGCGGGCGAACGCTATGGTGTCCAACCCGACCTGGTTGTGGTGGGAAAGGCGCTGGGCAATGGGTTTCCCATCGCAGCCGTCTGTGGGCCACAATCCCTGATGCACGCTTTCACGCGGACGTGGGTGTCATCGACGTTGGCCACGGAGTACGTGAGTCTCGCGGCTGCGGGTGCTGTGCTCGATGTCTTCGACCATGAAGATGTAATCGGACACCTTCGTCGGGTCGGAACGCTGTTTTGGAGTGGACTCGAGCAGCTGGTCCAATCGCATCCGGAGGTGTTCTCCGCAGTGTGCGGAGTGCCCGAAATGTGTTATAGCCAATTCGTGAATCCAGCCGCATCGGAGCTCGTGGCTGTCGGCGCCGCTCAGCGTGGCGTACTGTTCAAGCGGAGTGCTTACAACTTCGTCTGCCTGGCGCACACGGACGAAGTGATAGATCGGGTCATTCGCGTTCTAGATGAAGTGGCAGGGGAGGCCAAGGGCAAATGCTGATAGATGTCCACGCGCACTTCTATACTGAGTTGTCCGGCCGCGCCGATTGGCGCGTGATGAACGAGGCGCGTCTCACGGCCGGGCGGAGAATCGGTGTCACCACTCACGTCGCATCGATACTGGGAACTTGGGGTGCGCGATCACCCACCTATTTTCCGTCTCAGGACGACGTGACTCACGCCAACGAACGGATGGTGGCGTTGGCGAATGCACACAGCGATGTGCTCGGCTACTGCGTGGTCAATCCCAACTATACGCGGCATGCCGTGCGAGAAATCGAGAATGGCTCGGAGCGGCGGATGGTGGGCGTGAAGCTGGCAGCGAGTCGTCGTGCCGACGACGAGTTGCTGGACCCGATCGCGGCACTTGCAGGTGAACGCGGTTTGCCGATCTTGCATCACGTTTGGCATCACCGCAGACACGATTGGCCAGGCCAAGAGGCGTCCGACGCAGTCGAGTTGGCAACGCTTGCCGAGCGACATCCGGATACGCAGTTCATCATGGCACACTTGGGAGGTGGCGGAGATTGGTCGCACTCGTTGCGCGTTGTGCTCGACGCTCCGAATATCTGGGTCGATCTGTCGGGAAGCGGTGTCGATGTAGACATGCTGGATGAAGCCGTGACCATGATAGGCCCCGGCCGGCTACTGTGGGGAGCGGACGTCACTATGGACACCGGCTGGGCCAAACTCAAATACCTTGAGTCAACCGGCCTTCCTGCAGCAGACTTGGACTCGATCAGGTTTGGCAATGCTCGCCGCATCTTTCCCGACGGAGCTTTCGATGACGGTAAATGACGTTGCGGCCTTTGTCGGCGAGTACCCATACAGGCAGGTCCCGCACGGGACGGTCGATTGGCTCCTGTCTCAGATGGATCGATTGGGAATCGAGCGAGCTTGGGTGGGACATCTCCCTTCATTCCTTTATAAGGATCCAGCTCCGGGCAACAAGGTTCTGGAGGCGACAGTAGCGCGGTACATCGACCGGCTCCTACCGGTCCCGGTCGTGCACCCGGGGCTCCCCCGGTGGGAGGATGACTTAAACCGAATCGTTACTCTGAGGGCGCCCGCGATCCGCGCCTTTCCCATGCAGCAGTGTCTCGATCCTGCAGGTGGAGAGATGAGGGTGCTGGCCGCAGCCGCTGCGGTGGCGGGACTTCCACTGGTCCTCACGGTGCGGTTCGAGGACTCGAGACAACGACACCCTCTGGACTCGGTTTCAGATCTCCCTGCGGCGGCAGTGCGCAAGTTGGTTCGCAGTGATCCCGAGCTACGCGTCCTGGTGACTCACGCCGACCGTTCCTTCGTCGAGGAGGTGCATTTTGGGCTTGCACCCGAGGAGTCGGTACGCGTGTTGTGGGATATCTCATGGATCTGGGGGGCACCTGAGAACCACTTGCCCCAGTTGTTCGGGACAGTAGGTATCGAGCGTTTCACTCTGGGGACCGGGATGCCGCTCAGGATTCCCGACGCCCCGTTCGCGAAACTCGACCTGATGGATCTTTCACCAGATAACAGAGAAGCCGTGACCGGCGGCAATCTCGAGCGGTGGCAGCAAGGTGTCGGATGAACGATCTGGTTGAGCGAATGCGCGGGCGCGTGATCCCCGCGGTACCGGTACCGTTCGGTCCCGGCCGTGGAATTGACGGGCCGGCGATGAGACTATACTCGCGCTGGATGGCACAGCAGCGAGTCGGTGCGGTAGCTGTATGGGCTCACACCGGTAGGGGGTTGCTGCTTTCACCGGCTGAACGTGACGTCGTCCTCGAAGTGTGGCGTGAGTCACTGGGCGATATACCGATGATCTGCGGTGTTGGAGCACAGCAGCCGGGTGATCGGCCCAAAGACCCGGCGGAACGCACCAAGAGAGCCATTGATCTCTGCGTGGCAATGGCTGAGTCGGCGAAGACCGGTGGGGCGGCAGGTGTCCTCGTGTATCCTCCAACTTCGTTACGTGGCATCCCCGAACGAGACGGTCGAGTGCTCGACCTTCACAAAGCCGTTGCTGAAGTCGGGCTACCTGTGATCGTCTTCTACCTGTACGAGGCTGCTGGCGGTGTGTCTTACTCGTTGGACACGGTTGCCGAGTTGCTCGATATCGATGGCGTCATCGGGATCAAACTGGCGACCCTCGACAGCGTCATGACCTTCCAGGATGTGGCAGCGATCGCATCGCATCGCAAGGATACACTCCTGATCTCGGGTGAGGACCGCTTTCTCGGTTACTCGCTCATGCTTGGTGCGGACTCGGCTCTGATAGGAATGGCGGCCGCGTGTACGGACAAGTGCGTTGATCTCCTCGACGCATGGTTTGAGAAGGATCTGGACACATTCGTCCGATTGGCAGCGCAAGTCGATCGATTTTCCCGCGTCACGTTCACAGATCCGCTCGACGGGTACGTGCAGCGAATGTTGTGGGCTCTCGAGGCTGACGGTGTCCTTACCGAAGACGCCTACGATCCCCATGCACCCCCGATGGCTGACTCCGAGCAACACGCCGTCCGGGATGCTGTACGTACGCTGAGATCGGAGTGAACGTCCTACCCGAAGAACCGAATGTCTCTCCGGTTTGGCGCGAGCGGCTGGAGCATGTGTTGGAGGCCACAAGTGGAAGCCCGCCTCCGGATCTACCCGCAATAGTCCGCGAGGAGCTAAAACTGGACCTGAGTGCACGGTATGCAGGACTGCCCGTCCTCCATCCGTTCGGCAAAGCCTCCGGTCAGCTGTCGCTCAAGCTGCAACAGGTAGAGGCCGATGTGGACGCCGGGGTAGCGTTCATAGTGCTCAAGACGGTGATTGCCGAAGATGTACGGCACGATCGCACTATGGGCGAGTGGGCGATCGATGAGAGCCGCATGACAGTCGAGCGGATACTGTCCAGCAGTGGTCGTGAGGGGTGGACTGTAACGTGGAAGGGTAGGGGGTGGGCAGGTTCGCTGGATGAATACCTCGACTTCTTCGATGCAGCGGTCACCTGTGCCGCGCAGCGCAACGTGCCGGTGATACCCTCGGTGAAGTTCCACCTTCCGGCCGCTGATGAGGACTTCAGGACCCAGGAGTATGAGCACACCATCCGCCGGTTGCTCCAAGTATGGGAGCAGGTCGGCGGTACAGACCAGATGATTCTGGAAAAGGATCTCAGTCCTACGTTGGCCGGAGACGAGCGGTCGAATGCCCCGGAGAGGGTTGCGGGTTGGCTCGAAGGCGTACCGGGATTGATTGACGCGGTGGCACCGGGGCGGGTGAGGCTGGGAGTCAAACTGATGAACGCCTTGTTCGACGATGACTTTCAAGTGCACATGGTGAGAGTGTTGCAGGACCGCGCCGACCCGCCACCAGCCTATCTGATTGTCTTCAACCGTCTCTTCAATCCTGCCCGCGGAGTTGCATACGGTGGTTGGGATCTCAGCGAGCGCAACCTGCGGGCGCTCGATCTGGCCCGAGAAAGGCTCGGTCGGATACTGCCGTTGTCTGCCACCGGCAACATCTGTTCGGGCAAGGTCATGGTCGAGTATGCTCTGAGAGGTTGTGAGAACGGGCAGTTACACACGTTCTTCCAGCTACCCTTGTCGGAGTATTCGGCGACCGGCGGGACCCGCAGTGCGCGGGCCCTGCACACTCTCATCCTTCACCCGACTAGAGGATTGGCTGTGTGGTTGCGTCACTTGCACGAGAAGGGTCGGCTGGACGAGCGGGACGGAGTCGTGCGGTTTCTGGACTTGGTGGAGATGGCCCGGAGAGGATCCGAGTGAGCGGAATCGTCGTGACACGTGCACGACTGTACGAAATCGTGCTACCGCTGAGGGAGCCGTTCCAGATCAGCGGCGGAGCGCTGACCGCCCGACGGTCGCTCATAGTGGAACTGGAAGACGGAAACGGCAACATCGGGTTCGGTGAGTCAGCTCCGTTCGAGGCGCCTTTCTATTCGTCCGAAACCACCACATCGGTACGAGGGGTGCTGCTCGAGCATCTTCTTCCACGTCTCATTGGGCGTGAGTTGAGTGGCCCGTCGGAAATGTTCGACCATCTGTCACGAAACGTGGTCGGGAATCAAATGGCGTTGGCCGGTGCGGACACGGCGTGGTGGGATTTGTGGGCCCGGGTCGAGAACGAGCCACTGTCGGAAGTCGTGACGCGACGGCTCCGGGAACTGGCAGTACCATCCCAGTGGCTCGAGTGTTGGCCCAAGATCACGTGCGGTGTTGCCATCGGGATACCGGAGAGCCTGCGGGTGGACGATTTGAAGCGTTCGGTGGGCAAGGCGGTCGAGCAGGGTTACCGCAGGGTGAAGCTCAAGATCAAGCCCGGTTGGGATCTGGAGCCCGTTTTCGCGGCACTGGATGTTCTGAGGCGCTCCGGAGCTGATGTTCCGCTCACCGTTGACGGCAACGGCTCCTACCAGTTGGGCATGCACAAGGACCGCCTCATTCAACTGGGCAAGCTCGGACTCCTCTACATCGAACAACCGCTTGCCGCCGATGCGTTGTGGGATCTACGGGCGCTCGGCAAAGAGTTGGAGACTCCGGTGTGTCTGGACGAGTCGCTCACCTCCGCAGCAGTGGCCCGGCAGGTAGTGGAAATGGGTGGCCCCCTCGTCTGGAACATCAAGATTCAACGCGTCGGGGGATTGGAGCAGGCTTGCCGCATCTATCGGGTGGCAGCCGGTTCGCATGCCAAGTTGTGGGGTGGCACGATGCCGGAGACGGGTATCGGGGCCCAGGCAATGCTGGCGCTGGGATGCCACGCCGGGTTTGTATACCCATCGGATCTCGAACCGAGCGTGCGCTGGTACCCTCTGGGTGCGGATCCTGTCGAACTCACCATGGAGCCGGACGGTACGATGGCTGTGCCGGATCGCCGGCCCGCGCTCACGAGCGACGGTTGGGAGTTGGTGGGGGAGATTTCTTAGGCCCAATCCCGCTGGAGATGACCGCTATACGGCGGTTGTGTTGCGGGGTTCGTCGAGTATCTTATCTGGCGGCCGCAGGTGAAGTACTTCAGGAAGTTCTTCTCGTGCGGTCGTTTCACATATGCAACAACTCCATAACTCCGCCTTGCCGGCGGGTGACGGGGCCCTGCCGGTCCGGAGTCGCTTAGTGCCTCACATTGGTGGTCTGACAAAGCGATTTTTCCTGGTCGCGGGACCGCTCATCGCGGTCGCTGCGATCGCGCTTGTTGTTACCGTACCGTCCGGTACCGCCCAAGACGTCATAGCAGCTGACACGACTTACGAGGCCCCCGAGATAGTCGATACGGCGGGCCTCGACGGTCCACGCCAGCCTGTCTTCTTCCGCCACGACCGGCATGCCGGCCAGTACCAAATCGATTGCCAGTACTGCCACATGTATGTCGAGACGGGCCCCAAGCCCGGCATCCCGTCCGTGTCAGTGTGCATGAACTGTCACTTGATTGCTGGAACTGGCATTGCAGATGTCGATTCCGTTCGGACATACGATCGCGAGGGCCGGGCGATCGAATGGACCGAAGTCCACAAGCTCGCACAGTTCGTTCACTTTCCGCATCAGGTACACGTGAACGCCGAAGAGGACTTTGAAGTTGTTTGTGAGGATTGCCACGGCCAAGTAGACCGGATGGCGCAGATCTACCAATTCGCACCACTCAAGATGGGCTGGTGCCTCGACTGTCACAAACAGAAAGCCGAGGAATTCGACACGCCAGTGTCGACGGATTGCTCGGTATGTCACTACTGACCTGGAGTCATGTTGTCTGAGGGAATGAACCGCAGAAAATTTCTCAGAGTTCTCGGTGTGACCGGTGGCGGCGCTACCGCCCTCTCCGGCTGCTCGACCGATAACGTAGAGAAGCTCATTCCCTATCTGGTCCCCCCCGATAACAAGGTTCCGGGCGTTGCCTCATGGTTTGCTTCGACCTGCCGCGAGTGTCCGGCCGGGTGTGGATTCCACGTCCGGGTACGTGAAGGGCGCGCTGTAAAGGTTGAGGGCAACCCCAACAACCCGATCAACCAGGGCAAGCTCTGCTCGCGCGGGCAAGCTGCTACTCAGGGACTGTACAACCCTGACCGGGTGAGGGAACCGCTGGCTCGTGCCGCCGATGGCAGCTACCAGCCGATCTCGTGGGACGATGCCATCGCCCGTGTCGGAGAGCGTCTCGGAACCACGGCAGCTGAACGCGTGTGGTTTGTGATGGGCAACGAGGCAGGTTCGTTCGACACACTGGTGACCGAATGGCTCGCAGCAATGGGTGCCAACCCCCGCGTCGTGTACGAACCCTTCGGGTATGAGGCGTTGCGTCACGCCAACCGTGCGGTGTTCGGTACTGACGCACTTCCGTCATACGATCTCGCCACGGCGCGGTACGTTCTATCGTTCGGCGCCGATTTCTTGGAGACGTGGCTGAGTCCGGTCGAGCAAGCCCAGCATTTCGCGGCGGGGCATAGCTATCACGACGGTGAAATGGGCCGGTATGTGCATGTCGAGCCCCGCATGAGTATGACGGGGATGAGCGCTGACGAGTGGATTGCGCCTATTCCCGGAAGCGAAGGCAAGCTTGCCTTGGGCATAGCCCACGTCATAGCACGTGACCAACTTGCGAGCCTTCCGTCCGACATTTTGCGGGTACAGAGACTGTTGGACGAACACGATCCTGCAACCGTATCGGCTGCCACCGGAGTATCCACCGAAACGGTAGAGCGACTGGCGCACGAATTCACCGAACACGCCAGTGTGGCGGTAGCTGGTGGTGTGGGTGCCCAGCACGATGAGGCCCACTTCACGGCGGCCGCCGTGAACATCCTCAATTATGTTGCCGGCAACGTCGGCAAGACAGTGACATTTGGAGTGGATCTGAACCCGGCGGGTGAATCGAGTTATGCGAGTATCGCATCACTCGTTTCTGCCATGGGGGCGCAGAGAGTAGGCGTTCTCTTCGTGCACGGTGCGAACCCGGCGTACACGACTCCAGGCGGGCTGGGCTTTGCGGCCGCAATGAGGGGCGTCGATTTCAAGGTGAGCTTCGCGCGCTTCATAGACGAGACCGCTGCCGAGGCCGATTTGATTCTGCCGGATCACGACCCGCTAGAACAGTGGAATGACTTCGAGCCGCGGGTCGGAGCCCACACGCTACAGCAGCCGGTCATGCAACCCGTGTTCGATTCACGGCAAACAGGTGATGTGCTGCTCGAGATTGCGGCACAGCTCGGTGGACCTGTGGCCGGCACGTTCACGGCGACCAATTACAAAGAATACCTGCAGGCCCGGTGGCAGAACATTCAGCGACAGCTGACAGATCGCAGCGCGTTCGAAACCTTCTGGACCAACTCGCTGCAGCAGGGCGGAGTATGGACTGCTCCGCCAACACGTCAGGTGCGGTTGGCGGCTGGGGCGGCAACTGCCGCGGGTGAGACATGGTCGGCGCCGGGCGGTGAGGAATTCACGCTCATCGCCTATCCATCTTCGGCGTTGTTCGACGGGCGGGGTGCCAATAGACCGTGGCTGCAGGAACTACCCGATCCGGTCACCAAAGTCACGTGGAACTCGTGTCTCGAGATCAATCCTGAACGGGCCGCCGAATTGGGCATTGCCGAGGGCGATGTGATCGAGGTGACGTCAGCACACGGCACAGTCACTGTCCCGGCTTACCTCTATCCGGGCCTGCGACGCGACGTGGTGGCGATGCCCATCGGTCAGGGGCACTCCGAGTTCGGACGTTACGCCAAGGACGTTGGTGCCAGCGCGTTCGATCTGCTGGATTCGCAGGCTACCGAGTTCGGTGGCATGGGACACTACGCAGTGGTGTCGCTGCGTAGCACGAACCGTCACGTGCGGTTAGCCAATCCCGAGGGTCGCAATAGGCAAATGGGGCGGGGTATAGCGCAGGCTACGACCTTGGCTGCACTGGCGCACCCGGAGGAGCATGACGAGGAAGAACACGGTGCGCACGCGGCTCCAGTGCCGGAGCACATCGAGCAAATACTGGAGGAATGGCAGCAAGCCCAGTACGAAGAGTGGCGACAGCGCGGCAATTACGCGGTCGAGGATCTTCCCAACTGGGCGATGACGGTCGATCTCTCGAGGTGCACGGGGTGCAGTGCCTGCGTGACTGCATGTTACTCGGAGAACAACATCCCGACGGTAGGACCGGAGTTGATGATTCGGGAGCGCGGCATGGCTTGGATGCGGATCGAGCGGTACTTCGAGGGGGGCGAAGGAGAAGAGCCCCTAGAGACCCGGTTCCTTCCGATGATGTGCCAGCAGTGCAACAACGCGCCGTGCGAACCGGTCTGTCCCGTGTTCGCCGCGTATCATACGCCGGACGGCCTGAACGGACAGATCTACAACCGCTGCGTCGGCACCCGTTATTGCTCGAACAACTGCCCGTACAAGGTGCGCTACTTCAACTGGTTCGATCACTCGAACGCGAACGACGCGGTTTTTTCGTGGCCTGATCCTCTGCGCTGGCTACTGAATCCAGACGTGACGGTACGATCCAAAGGCGTGATGGAGAAGTGTACCTTTTGCATCCAGCGGATTCGGGGTAAGCAGAACGAGGCGAAGATCTCAGGCGAGGCGATTGGCGATGGTGACATAGTGACGGCATGCCAACAGACCTGCCCCAGCGACGCAATCGTGTTCGGTGACATCAACGACCCGAATTCGAGAGTGCGAGCATTGTCGCAGGACGGTACAAGGGGGTATGCGGTGCTCGGAGGATTGAACACGAGACCTTCAGTGACGTACCTGAAGAAGGTCAGGAATGTTTCCACCGATTGACGCGGAAGATGGCTGATCAGAGCGGATATTGACTGGATTGGAATGGCAACACTAGCACAGCCACAACCGGAAACGATACCGACGTACGACGAAGTCACTCGTGACATCGCGGGGACGCTCGGCAAACCCAAGAGGGGCTACTTCGTCCTTCTGGGGATCGTATTGGTTGTGCTTGCGATTGGCGCCGGTGCGCTGCTGTACCAGGTAAGGTTTGGACTCGGAGTGGCTGGTTACCGACCGCCGGTGTTGTGGGGTGTCTATATCACTACGTTCGTGTTCTGGGTCGGTATCGCGCACTCGGGGACACTGATATCGGCCATTCTCTACCTGTTCCGGTCTGCCTGGCGCACATCCGTCTACCGTACGGCAGAGGCCATGACGGTGTTCGCGGTCATGACCGCAGGCCTGTTCCCCTTGATTCACGTGGGACGGATCTGGTACGCCTACTGGCTGTTTCCCTATCCGAACCAACGACAGCTGTGGGTGAACTTCAAGTCGCCACTCGTGTGGGACGTGTTTGCCGTGTCGACATACTTCACGGTGAGCACGTGCTTCCTGATAGTAGGTCTGATTCCCGATGTCGCGGCAATACGTGATCTTGCCACCGGATGGCGCAAGAAGCTGTATCAACTGGCCGCTCTCAGCTGGCGTGGCACCGACCAGCAATGGCGTCACTACACCAGAGCATATCTGTACCTCGCCGCGCTGGCGACACCGCTGGTGCTGTCGGTACACAGTGTAGTCTCCTGGGACTTCGCCGTATCGATTGTTCCTGGCTGGCACGCCACGATCTTCGCGCCGTACTTCGTCGCCGGCGCCATCTACTCCGGCGTGGCCATGGTCATCACGCTGTTGGTTCCGCTGCGCAAAGTGTTCAACATGGAGCGCTACATAGCGGTCAAGCACTTCGAGAATCTGTCCAAGCTCCTGTTGCTGACGGGATTGATCGTGGGGTATGCGTACGGGGTGGAGTACTTCCTCGCTTGGTACAGCGGCAATCCCTTCGAGCGTGCTTCGTTCTGGAATCGCGCGTTCGGCGAGTACTGGTGGGCAACTTGGACGATGATCCTGTGCAACGGGGTGCTACCGTTGTTCTTGTTCTTCAAGAAGGTCAGGACCAGCATACCGGCGTTGTTCGTGCTGTCGCTGTTCGTGAACCTCGGCATGTGGTTCGAACGGTTCGTGATCATCGTGGTGTCGCTCTCGTTTGAGTACGAACCGTATGCCATGGGGCATTACACGCCCAGTTGGGTCGAGTTCGCGATCCTTGCCGGCAGTTTCGCGTGGTTCTTCATGTGGTTCCTGTTGTTCGCCAAGAACTTTCCGACGGTGTCGATAACCGAGGTCAAAGAGATCATCCCGATGCCTCGGAAACGGAGGGCTCACACATGAAGCGCGACCCGAGTGGTGTGCTTGCCGCCTTTCGTCACGTGGATGCAGCAACGGACGCAATCCGGGGCCTGAAGAAGTTGGGGTACAAGGAGTTCACCGTCTACACGCCGGTGCCCAACGTCGAGATCGCGGCTGCGGTCGGACACAAGGTGAGTGCGGTGAGATTGTGGACGCTGTTCGGCGGGCTACTGGGTGCAACGACCGGGTTTGCCATGGCGCTGTGGATGTCGTACGACTACCCGCTCGTTGTCGGTGGGAAGCCGCTCGGCTCGGTGGTTCCGTACGTGGTCATCGCTTTCGAGTTGACGATTCTGTTCGGTGCCTTGGCGACACTGCTTGGCGTTGCGTACAACGCCTGGAAGACGAATCAGAGGGGTGCTTTCGATCCACGGTTCACCAACGATACGATCGGGATCTTCGTGCCCTGTCCTGTAGAGCGCAGAGGAGTGATCGAGGAACTGCTGAACGAGAATGGTGCGGAGGAGGTGCGGTATGAGGTGGCGTAGTCTGCCCCTACTCGCACTCCTGTTGCTACTGGGCAGCTGCTCGCGTGACTCGTGGCAGCGGTCGCCGGGTCCGGACGACGTGGTCAAGCTCGTTCCCTGGTTTGCCTTCATGGAAGAAGACATAGCCATCCAGCCGTACAAGATGATGCGGGAACCGGTTGAAGGTACCGTTCCGATCGAGGGCATCGAGCCGGCTCTGCCGGTGCTGCCTGCGAACTACGACGCGATTGACCGTCTGAGTAACCCGGCTCAGACAACGGCGGAATCGTTGGAGACTGGTCAGAAGTACTACGACATCTTCTGTACGCCGTGTCACGGCGAGGCCGGTGCCGGCGACGGACCTGTGAATGCCAAGTTCCTGATAGCGCCGAGCTTGCTGTTGGACAGAGCCAAGGATTTGAGCGACGGCATGATCTACTCGATCATCCGCCACGGTCGTGCTGCCATGCGGCCCTATGGGGAAGGTGTGACGGGTGTGAATCGCTGGCACGTAGTGAACTACGTGCGTCAATTGCAGGGAGCGTCGCAATGACGGCCGCCGAGCAGCGGTTGGAAGTATACAAGCGCGGTCTCAACCCGCCGACACAGGGGTTGATCATGGCCGGCGTCGCTCTTGCCGTGATCGGGCTGGTGCTATTCGTGATGCTGGTCATGGGCGACGATCCGGGCCGGGCGTGGCGCATGTTTCATGTGAACTTCCTGTTCTTCACTGGGTTTTCGGTCGGCGCCATCATCTTTGCCGCGACGCAGAAAATAGCAAAGGGTCATTGGTCGGGTCCCATCGTACGTTTTGCAGAAGCCACGGTCGCGTTTCTGCCGATCTCGCTGGTGTGTTTCCTCGTGTTGTTTCTGGGTAAGCACTATCTGTTCCCGTGGATCGAGCATCCGACGCCGGCACGCGGTAACTGGCTCACGCTGTCGTGGGTATTCTGGCGCGACCTTTTCGCGCTGCTGGCCGTATTTGGCGTTGCCATCGCTTTCGTGTTCAACGACATGAAGCCCGATCTGTACGAACTGCGGGAGCACGTAAACGGCTGGCGCCGCAGGTTGTACGACCGGTTCGTGGGAGACTACGATGGATCCCCTGAGGCTTTAGCCAAGGTCGAGCACCGGGTGTACTGGCTGGCGCCAACACTGTGCATTCTCTACGCGTACACGTTCACCATCCTGGGCTTCGACCTCATCATGTCGCTCGCCCCGTATTGGCTCAGCAACCTGTTCGGAGCGTTCTTCTTCATGGGTGCGTTCCTCACAGGCCTCACCATGCTCGCCATGCTCATGGTGTACTGGCGCAAGCACCTGTCGTTACAGGAAGTGATCGACGTCCACGACTTCCACGACCTGGGTAAGCTGATCTTCGGGTTCTCGATCTTCTGGGCCTACCTGATGTTCAGCCAGTTCCTGGTCATCTGGTTCGGCAACTTGCCGGAGGAAACGTCGTTCCCGTTCTATAGGTTGTGGGGTGAGTGGCGACCGCTAGCGATCACGGTGGGTGTGATGGTCTTCCTGATCCCGTTCTGGGGATTGATCTGGGTCAAGGCCAAGATCACACCGTTCACGTTTACCCTGTTTGCCGCGATCAGCTTCATTGGTGTGTGGCTGGAGCGGTACCTCTTGGTGCAGCCGTCGCTCACCGAACACGGACCTGCCTTCGGACTTCCCGAGTTCGGCATCACGCTGGGATTCGTCGGAATGTTCTTGTTGGCATACGGGCTGTTCGCCCGAACCTTCCCGATGCTGAGTCCGAGGCTGAGTGCCAAGGCGATGGTGGTCACGCACCACTGACCGCTCCGCACGGCCCAACTCACCGTGCAAAGTGCAAAGTGCATGGAAAAGAGACGGTAAGGGACGGTAAGGGACGGTAAGGGGCGGCAAGAGACGGTAACCGCCACTCCCGTGCGTTCAGCGATCCAATCTTACATCAATGCAAGTTGCACGTTGAACGACTGGGCTGAGGTGTAGGGCAGCCGGCTCTCCGTCGTTATATTCCCTCTCCCGCAGGGAGCTACCATGTCACACGAGCATTCAAGTCTGGGTGAGTTCAGGGAGAACCGTGAGAAGCTGAACGATGCCATTCGTTCCGCCGGGAATCTCAACATCAATCGGTTCTTCGCGCTCGACGCCCGGACGTATGACGCCGGTGCACTGGATACGAAGACCAAGGAACTCATGGGACTCACGGCCTCGATGGTGCTCAGGTGTGACGACTGCATTACGTATCACTTGGTGCGGTGCAGGGAAGAAGGAGCCACAGATGACGAACTGTACGAGGCATTCTCGGTAGCATTGGTGGTGGGAGGGTCGATCGTGATACCACATCTTCGCCGTGCCGTCGCGACTCTGCAGGAACTCTCGGAGAAGTAAAGAAGAGACGAGAATGGACGAGAACAGACCAGCCGAAACGAGAAGGGATCGCTCTGCCATTTGGGAATCCGCCGCCACGCTGGCGCGCGACGGGATTACGGGCGCGCTGGCGACCATCTCCCGTCGTCGCGGTTCGCTTCCGATGGCGAGTGATGCGAAGATGTTGGTCACTGCGGATGGAGAGCGATGGGGTACTGTGGGTGGCGGTTGTGTCGAGGCCGATGTGATCGAGCAGGCTCTCGCCGCCGCGGCAACTGGCTTGCCGGCTTCAGTGACGCATACGCTGAATGCCGACCTCGCTGGTGACATAGGCCTATCTTGCGGCGGCAGTGCAGAGTTCTTCCTGGAGCCGCTAGTTACCATCCCCAATATGGTCGACTTGTACCAGCGGGTGGCGAATGCGATTCGGGAGAGGGTGCCGGCCACGGTTTACACCGCGGTGGATTGGAGCAACGGACCGCGCAAGGCGGTGCGCATCGGTTCTGAACTAGTCGCTGTGGGCGAGTTCGAAGTGCCGACTGAAACGGACAGTGAATCAGGTATTCGATTGGACGAGCCATCGCAGGTGCTCGTCGAACCGCTGCCACGGTTACCACGGGTGGTGATCTTTGGAGCGGGTCACGTAGGGGTAGAGATCGCGCGGCTAGCCAGCTGCGTTGGGTTTCACGTCGTGGCGATCGACGACCGTGAGGAGTTTGCGAACCCGGAGCGACTACCGTGGGCGCACGAAGTTCGCGCCGAAGACTTCCGTAGTGTGCTCGACGACTTTGTCTTCGATGAAGACGATTTCGTGCTCGCCACTACCCGCGGACACAGTTTCGATGCGTACATCATCGAGCGCACCGCCGGGTCGCGCGCCCGCTACGTTGGCATGCTCGGCAGCAAGCGAAAAAAGG
>JBDGZZ010000068.1:0-16190 GCA_039588335.1 Gemmatimonadota bacterium
GTCATCAGCTCGTCTATTTGGCCGTGCGTGAACTCAACGAACTGCTGCCAACGCTCCGGATATTTCTCGATGTCGTAGTTGACGTTGCGGTCGGGTGTGGCGAAGTAGGGCCACCAGTAGTAGGGACTGTGCCAATCGGGTTTCGAAAAATAGACACCGATCATGAACCCCTCGGCTCGGAAAGCGTCGAATATTGCTCTTGTAACGTCGGCGCGAGGGTTGGTGTGGAAGGGAGTCTTGGCGTCGGTGATCTTGTAGTCGGTTTCGTGTGAGTCGAACATGGTGAAACCGTCGTGGTGTTTCGTCGTGAACACCATGTACTTCATGCCCGCATCCCGAGCAGCCGCGGCCCATCTCTCCGGATCGAACTCGACTGGATCGAATGTGGTCTGCAGGTTCTCGTAGGCCACCTTGTACTGGTCGTAGTCATCCATGGACCGTCTGCACCAGGGTTCGTCCTCGGAGCAGAGCGACCACGACTCGACGATACCCCATTGACTATAAGGCCCCCAATGCATCAGGAGGCCAAGTTTGATGTCCTGCCACCGATCCAACTTCTGCCGAACGAGGGGGTCCGTCTCTTCTATGTAGGCTTGGCTCTCTTGCGCGGACGCCGGCTCTGGTCTGAGCGCAAGCATGAAGGTCAATAGGGATAACAACGGTACAGCCGCAGGTCCAACCGAGCAGAGAGCGGCAACCTGCACACCCCTAACCCTCATCATACTCTGCCCTCTGGACTCCGTACTCGTCACCTTTGACTGCATTTTGCACCTTGCACCCCGCACCTTGCACGTTGAACTCTGTACCCAGTGCCTTCCCCTATGCCTCACGGTAGATCCAGCCACCTACCATCGCCGCGACGATTACCTCGATGAGACCGACCAAACCCCAGAGCGCAAGCATGGAGGTCGGGAACAGTCCGATCATGTAATAGCCTAGTAGCGAAACGAGATAACCGGCGATCCACAGCGCTACCGCTATCGTGGCTGCGGTCTTCGGACCGGGGCCGAAGCGCGGCCTTGCTGCTGCGTAAAAGAAGACCAGCGCAAGACCGATGATGAGGCTCACGACCACGCTCAGAACCCATGAGCCAGCCGTCAGCTCCATGGGTAGATTGGCGGCCTCGAGTGCCGTTTGCATGTCGTCCATATAGAACATGCTGGCCAATCCCTCCAAGACCCACACAACGGCTGCTGCGGCGACGCCGCCGGCCAACCAGCGCATGACGTTGATCCCAGACATCAGAGCCTCCTACTCAAAGGTTACTCGGGTCGGTTCCTCGAAGGGGGAGAAAGTGCAGCTGCCGCAACTCCACGGCAAGCCAGCGCCGCAGACTACCGCGGGTCAGGTGAAATGGACTCGTGATGAGGGGCGAGTCGTGGCCGAGGAGGGATTACCGGTCGTTGCTGTGCAGAATCAGCTGGCCCTGCCGGACTTTCACCCCGATGCCCAGATTCTCTAGTTCATCCTGGTGCGACTGGATCCAGTCGCGGAGGATGTAGTAGGCAACGTCCGGCACGTTCCGTCCCTTGATGCCGACTAGACGGCCCAACACCCAGTGGGTATACGCGTCCACCACCGGCTGCACCTTCTGGCTGTGGTCGGCGTCGCCCGCCTCGGGCGGATGGATATACCGGATGTCCGCGTCATCACCTAGCATGGCCGGCCCTTTCGCTGATCATATATGATCTACAAAGATCATATATGATCCATAAAGCGAAAATAGGGCCTTGCAGGCCTACGTCAAGCCTTCAGCCGGGTGCCAGTGTGGCGAGCTAGCAACACAGGCTTTTATCAGCCGCCGCCGCCTGCGGCTTCTCGCAGCAGGTTGCGCGCGATCACCAGGCGCTGCACCTGATTCGTCCCCTCGTAGATCTGCGTGATCTTGGCGTCACGCATGTACTTCTCGATGGGGTAGTCCTTGCAGTATCCGTATCCCCCGAACAACTGGACACAGTCGGTGGTCACCTTCATGGCCACGTCTGTGGCCATCAGTTTGCACATGGCCGAGATCTTCGTGATGTGCCTATGTCCGGAGTCGATGGTGCGGGCCGCCGCGTGAACCAGTTGGCGAGCGGCCTCGATGTGCGTAGCCATGTCAGCCAACATCCACTGAATGCCCTGGAAGGAGTTGACCGATTGGCCGAATTGCTGGCGCTCGTGGGTGTACTCCATGGCGAGGTCCAGGGCCCCCTGCGCCAGTCCGACGGCCTGTGCCGCGACTCCTGGGCGGGCCCGATCCAGCGTGATCATGGCGTGTTTGAAGCCACGTCCCTCGTCGCCGCCCAACAGGTTCTCGGCCGGAACCCTGCAGTCATCCAGGTGGATCTCCACTACCGGAACGCAGCGGATGCCCATCTTGTCCTCGTGCTTGCCAACACGGTAGCCGGGGGTTCCCTCCTCAACCACGAAAGCAGAGACGCCACGCGCCCCCCGATCCGGGTTGGTGACGGCAAAGACGGTGTTGAAGGCCGCGACAGAGCCTCCGGTGTTCCATTTCTTTTCTCCGTTGAGGACGTATGCATCTCCGTCCCTGGCGGCCCGCGTCTTCATGGACCCCGCGTCGGATCCGGCCTCTTTCTCAGACAGACCGAATGCTATGAGCTTGTCTCCCGCCGCGATCGGGGGTAACCAGCGCTCTTTCTGCTCGTCCGTGCCACCAACCATTATGGGAAACGACCCAAGTGCGTTGACGGCGAAGCCCACCCCCATGCCGCCGCATGCCCGTGAGAACTCCTCGACCACAATGCACAGGTCGAGCACACCGCCTCCGAGCCCGCCATACTCCTTTGGGATCCAGACACCGGAGAGCTCGGCCTCCTTGATGGCTTTCTGGACCTCCCACGGATATTCCTGCTCGACATCGTATCTTGCTGCGACCGGCCGCATGACTTTGTCGGCCAGCTCCCGGGCGCGCTCTTGGAGTTCGATCTGCTGGGCTGTGTAAAGCTCGTTTATCATTCTTCCACTCATCTTCCCTTTTTCGCGCTTCCAAAGGTGGGGACTGCGGCTGCGGTCGAAGAATACTACACGGTGATCCGCCTTCGGGACACGGGAAGCTCATTACTGCCGGGCCACCATCATAGCCACCCATCTCGTGGCCAGCGCTAAGACCCAGCAGTCGATTTTCGGTACCCCAGGACTATATGTTATTTGCTAACAAAGACTTATAATGGTGTGGCGAAAATGTGACGGACCTCCTCGCGTGTCGGATCGGCCGCGGGCAAATTGCCGATCGACGAGCAGGAGCTGGTTGGACAGGGGGAACGGAGTTCTACGATGACAGCAAGAGGCATGAAGTCGGGAAAGCGGCCAGCGATCAAGTCCGCCTCGAGTAGTTCGAAGCGGACCAATATTCTTGCGGCGGTGGCGTTCGTCCTGGTGGCCGTCGTGTTAGCCACAAACGTGTTTCCTTCGCTGTTTTCCAAGCCTGACCGGACCATTCCGGACGGGCTGGTCGGCGTGTGGACCACAACCACGGAGGCGTACGCGGACCGCGCCTTCGAGATCTCCAAGACCACGGTGCTGTTTCGTACAGGACCGGCCGAGAACGAGTTCAACTTCCACGAGATCAAGGAAGTGCGGCATGAGGATGCCGACGATGGGGCCACTCTCTATACGATCGTCTACACCGATGATCTGGAGTTCCTGTTCACCTACCAACCGGTCAATGATGTCATCCGTTTCGCGAATCAGCCGGAGATGTTCTGGAACAGGCAGGATGCGACCCCGACGACCATAGCGGCTCTGCCGACTCTGCCGGCCGACTCCGAAGACTCGGCACAGGCCGAACCCAGTGGGGAGATGGTAGAGACCGCTCCAGCCACCGAGCCTGACGAGGAGCCGGTCGCCGGACAGACGGAGCAGCTCATTCGAGAGGTTTTCTCTTTCCGCGGGTCCGGTCGTGATCCCTTCACGTCGCTGCTGGAATCGGGCGAAGTCCGTCCGCTGGCTCAGGACCTCCGTGTAACGAGCATTACGTTCGATCCCCGTTATCCCTCGGCAAGTGTCGCTGTGCTGCGCGACACCACGGTCGGCCAGAGGTACTCGGTGCGGATGGGTGACGAGTTGGGGCGGATGAGGGTCGCAGAGATCGCTCCGCTCCAGGTAGTTCTCATCCTGTCGGAGTTTGGCTCCGAGCGCCAAGTCGTGCTACGTCAGGTAAGAAGGAAACCGAGAACAACAGGCGGCCGTTGACACTGGCCGATCAGGCGGCCTATTCGCGTTCGATTCTGGCCTGATCCTGTTTGTCCTGCAACAACCGTTCGTGAAAGTCGAGTCTCTCATGCAGCTCGGCGATCTCTCCTTCCAGCTGGTCTATCGCCTCGTACATGCGCCCTCTGCGCTGGTTCCATATGCGGAGTGCCCGGGACCCGAGCCATATGGCCCCGACCGCGGCAATGATCGCTGGAGATGCGAACGCAAGAGCTATGAACGGGCCTGGATCCATAGTGCTATACGATGACTCGGCCGTAACAACATAGGCTTAAGTCCGTGTGAAGAAACGATGAAATGCCTGTAGGTGGGTTGCAGCGTTGCTTACCTTCGAGCCAAGCAAAAGGGGCCGCTCGGATTCCGGTGCGGCCCCTTGGTAATCGCGCTGGAACGGGTTCAGCTCAGTTTGGTTACCTTCTCGGCTGCGGGGCCTTTCTGGCCCTGCACAACATCAAACTCCACGGCGTCGCCTTCCTGCAGAGACTTGAACCCTGTTCCCTCGATTGCCGAATGATGGACGAAACAGTCCTGCGCGCCGTCATCGGGCGTGATGAATCCGAAGCCCTTCTGATCGTTGAACCACTTCACCTTGCCGGTGGTACGCATATCCTACTCCTTCTGGGTGTTGATGTTCGTCGGAGTCCGGATTGCCCGCACCAACCGACCTGACATCGTGATGCTGCGAAATTAAACTGGGTAGGGCCGCGGCGGAAGAGGAAGAGCGAGTCGAGGCCTGCCGCTGTCGCCACATGGGACACCAGTCTATCGTTCGTTGACGGCCCTGAGGAGGTCTCGCACTCGTGCCCAATGCGCTGCGCTCGACAGTCCCCACGAAGTACTGGAGCAAGCTCGATGACGGGCGCATCCAGTGTGATATGTGTCCCCGGTTCTGCCGGCTGCGCAATGGGCAGCGGGGCATGTGTTTCGTACGGATGTGCCAGGACGATCAGATCGTTCTCACCACCTATGGCCGGTCGAGTGGGTTCTGTGTGGACCCGATAGAGAAGAAACCTCTGAACCACTTCCTGCCGGGCACACCGGTGCTCTCCTTCGGAACCGCCGGATGTAACCTGGCGTGCAAGTTCTGCCAGAATTGGGACATCAGTAAGTCTCGCGAGACAGATACCCTGGCCGACGCTGCCTCACCCGACGCGCTGGCTGACGCCGCCCAACGGCTGGGCTGCCGCAGCGTTGCGTTCACGTACAACGACCCGGTCATCTTTCACGAATATGCTATCGACGTCGCGCAAGCATGTCACAAACGTGGCATTAGGACTGTGGCGGTCACTGCGGGTTATGTATGTGAGGAGCCGAGGGCTGAGTTCTATCGTCACATGGACGCAGCCAATGTAGACCTCAAGGCGTTCACGGAAGACTTCTACCGCGAGATCGCCAAGGGCCATCTCGATGCGGTGCTCGAGACGCTCAGGTATCTCAAGCACGAGACTGACGTGTGGTTTGAACTAACCACGTTGATTATTCCGGGTAAGAACGATTCGGATGGCGAACTCGATGGGATGACTCAGTGGGTGGTGGATCAGCTGGGACCGGACGTACCCATCCACTTCACGGCGTTCCATCCAGACTGGAGAATGCTGGACGTTCCGCCTACTCCTCCAGCCACACTGACCCGGGCGCGGCAGATCGCCATGGGAAATGGCGTACGCTACGCGTACACTGGCAACGTCCACGACCAGGATGGCGGGAGCACGGTCTGTCACGAGTGCGGCGAGACGCTAGTGGCCCGTGACTGGTACGTGCTGGGGGAGTGGAATCTCTCTGATGAGGGCCGATGTGCCGCCTGTGGTGCTCAATGCGCGGGCGTGTTCGACGGTCCCGCCGGTTCTTGGGGGGACCGGAGGATGCCGGTCAGGATCGGCGGCTGATGCTTCGACCGGTGGACCGCTCCCTTCCCAATTAGTTGGCGGCCGAGCAAATTACATGCTTGCGACTGATGAGGACATAGTGATGGCGCGGAAAAGAAACACGGTTCAGACTGATACTGCGGGGCACGCGTTCATCGAAGTGCCCAGTGAAAACGGGTCTGGCAAGATCCGAGTCAGCGTGCTGAGTGATTTCTACTCACCGCCGGTCGATGAGGATGGCAACGTGGATGTCAGAGCGGCGGCGGAGGACTTGCAGCAAGAGGTGATTGGCGGAACGCTCCAGTTCAGGAATCACTTGGAATCGGGAATCCTGGGGCTGCCGGTGGAGATCAAGCTGACATCGAAAGACGAACTCGAGGCGATGATCAGGGCCATCCGGAAGGTGTTTAAGGAAGGGCTGAGGCGGAGCAACGACGTGCGAGAAGCCGGACTGGAGAGGTGCAAGTCGTTGCTCGCCGACGTTGAGGAAGTAGATGAACCTCGGCAGCCTGCGGACCGCCGATCGTCCGAGCGAAGAGGGGATGAACGGCGTGTGTGGTACAAGCCGCCAGCCATAGACTACCGCAAGGAAGATCGCCGAACCGGACCGGAACGCCGCACAAGTGAGGCCGTCGCGTAGCCTAATGGATTAGTATCCGGCCCGACCGCCTCTGCTGCGTCCGCGCCACAATGCAATCCTTGTCGAACACCGTCCACCCGAACCTCTCGCGCGAGTTCTGCGCATTACATCCTTAGTCGCCTTGACAGCCGTACAAACTCCGGGAGAACCGTCATTCGCTTGGGCTGGCCAGACTACGCTGACGTAGATGTGTCGTTGGGTTGAGCCCGGTGTCCCGAGCTCAGAGGTAGGGGTTTCCTGAAGGGTCGGTCCGCAGCAGACGACGGGCATCCTCTTGCGATAGGCTGGGACGCCCCGCCGTAGTGTGCTCGGCCAGAAGAGCACGCGCGCGTTCCAAAGCCGCCGGATCCGCCCTTTCGAAGGCCGCGTTGCCAAACTGCTTCAGCAATTCAACATCAGCATCGCGACCCCTGGACCGGTATTCTGCTAGCGTAAACACAAACATGTCGGCCCACCGGATCCACATCAGTATCTCGAACTCCGACGGGTCTCCGTCGCGCCCAACGGTCAGGTCGGCCAGAAGGGCCGCGCGCAAAGTATCGTTGTCGATCACTTAACAAGCTCCGAATACGGCGTAGATAAGCTACCCTGCTATCACTGTACCGACCAGCCGTGTTGGCAGGTGTTACTATTCTGGTCACCAAGTGAGACCGAAGGATAGGAAGCGTGAATCTTCTGCGATTGCTGCCCGTGCTACTGAGCTTTCTGCTCGTGGCAGCGCATTTCTCTCGGGCTGACAATGGCCCGCTTGTGGTAGTGAGCCTGGTCTTTCCGTTGATTTTGTTGCTGCCCCGTCCATGGGTGGCCCGTGTTACACAGTTGCTCCTCATTCTCGCCGGCCTTGAGTGGGTGAGGACGATGGTGGCTCTGGCCTCGATGCGGCAGGAGGCAGGAGAGCCGTGGATCAGGCTTGCGGTGATTCTCGGGGGGGTGGCGTTGTTCACGATGGCCTCGGCATTGGTGTTCAGGTCGGCCGCACTGAGAGCTCGCTACACGGGTGAACCACCATTAGAGGGAGACCGGGACTCATGAGATTTGGCCGCCGGGCTGGAATGTTCTGGCTGATAACCGTGGGCGTTGCTGCAGGCTGCTCTTCAGAAGCTGCCACAGGTCCACTTGCCGACCTCGTGGGAACCTGGACGGTGGTACAACTGGAATACGCCAACCAAGCCAACTCATCCGAGGTCGTGAACGTACTGACACTTGGCCGGACAGCCACCTTCAGCGTCACCAACGAGGGGGACTGGAGGCTCATCGTGATTCGTCCCAGCCCGGTCCGATTTGAAATAGACGACGGCACCCTGACCCTCCAAGGCGACTCGCTGTTTTTGTCGGAAACGGGGGGATCCGGTCCCGTTGGCTTCGCCATGGACCTGACCGGCGAGACACTGACTCTCGTGACCGAGGAAGCAGAATACGATTTCGATTCCGATGGGACCGAGGAGCCAGCGTACTTCACCATGGTGATGCGCAAGTAACCAACGCTAGGGCTTGAAGAAAGATCTGCCCGACTACGACGAATCCAGCACGTGCCTCGTTATCCCCAGCAGTAGCCGACACCTCGCTAGAGTGCGCCTGATCGATTCCTGCCATTTTCGAGCCTTCATCGAATCCTCCAGGTTCAAGCTCTGGGTTGAGCTTACCTGCAGGACGTCAAGGAGGCGTCAAAAGGTGTTCTCGGGGTGTCAGGGAAGGGCAGCAGGAAGAGTTCCTATGGCAACCGAAAAGCGGGCACTGCCGTGTCAGGTTCTGCACCCGGCGGTTGGTCCAGAATCAGAGACCGCGCGACGAACCCTACCCTCTGGCCGTCTGCAAACACTACCCACCAGCCTCCTGCCAGATCGGCAACCTCGACCTGCTCGCCAGGGTTCAACACCCGAACGATCTCAGCGTCAGGATCACGAGCGTCTCTCACATTCACCCATGTGGAGGCCCACTTGGTGAGTGTGGTTTCGGCGACGACCGTCGGAGGTGGTGCGGGTTCGGGCCGCGTAGCGGGCGGTGTGACCTGGACAGGCTCCTGGGCCACGGGTTGTGCTTGGGCTGCCGTCGTCGACTCTTCCTGAGCGGGGGGTGGGACTTCGGCCGCGGCTAGCTCCTCGGAAGCCTCCGGTTCCTCGCCCCCCGCCCATGGAATCAGAAAGACGGCGGCCACCACCCCCACCGCCAGACCGGCAGCCGGAAGTATCCACCGGGCAGGGTGTCGGACAGAGCCCATCTCTCCGCAATGCGGGCATACCTGAGTGCTCGGCGCGATTTCTCGATGGCAGGTCTTACAGTGCCTAGCCCTGCTCGAGTGCGCGTCCTTCTTGCGCTGCTCGGAGAACGAGAAGCCGCACTTGGGACAGACTGAAGCGACGCTCAGGACTCTCTGACGACATTGGGGGCAGTTGATCAACGCCATTGCTGTTCGCGGTTCGGAGACAAAGGCTCGGACTCGCCATCCGCAGCCGTACCGCTAAGGTAGACTCTCAAGACCCTTGTGAACAGGTGGGGAACCAAGCGTGGTTCTCCGGGTCCAATGGTACCATATTTCGCTAGGCCTTTCTCAAGCTCACGGATCTCTCAATGGATCGACCCGATAAGCGGTCTGGGAGTTTGATGAGGGTGGTGAAGAGACTGTCTACACCTCGATCGTCCATGATGGTAAGCGTATCGGGGGAGTGGTCCACACCGAACGGACAGAACAGGACTTGAACCGATCGCAATGGGTGGTCGCCCCCGCGATCAAGCTGACTCGACTGACCACACCGAGTAGCGAGGCGGCTAGTGAACGCATAGAACCTGTCCCAAGTGAGAGGAGGCTAACGTGGCAAACGATCTCACTAATCCACTCCGACGGTCTTCCGACGACCGAATGATCGCCGGTGTCTGCGGCGGGATAGCTAGGTGGCTCGACTGGGACCCCACAGCTGTGCGCGTGGTGTACGTGCTGGCTTCACTGTTGTCGGCCGCCTTCCCGGGATTACTCGCCTATGTCATCCTCTGGTTTGTAATGCCGGAGGATAGTTATTCACGGTAGCGACGCGTAGTGGAACCGCTGGGCGATCACGGAACTTCCCGCGTGACCGGTCGTAATGGGGACGGTGTCAATCAGCGGACGATGCGCCGGTTCTTGTATCAAGGCGACAGGTTCACCACGAGATTGGAGGAAGATTGATGAAGGCATTTGGGATGGGGGTGGCGCTTCTTTGCCTGACGGCGGGAGCTGCGAGTCCCGGTCTCGCTCAGATGATGACGCTCGGTGTATCTGGTGGGGCAAACCTATCGAATGTGTCCGCCAAGGTAGATGGAGCTAGTGTAGGCACAGACTCGCGCACCGGATTCAACCTTGGCGGTATCCTCGGCATGCAAGTGAGTTCGGTGTTGGATGTGCAGGTTGCTGGCCAGTTTTCGATGAAGGGATTCGATCTGCAGGAGTCGGCTGAGGGGCAGCTAAAGCCCCCAGCCCGATGGTGTCTACTTCACTGCCGCCCAGTCAATTTATGTGATGTGGATTTCCGGATGCCTTGCGCCGAGTGCGAAAACTCTCGGGCTTGTCAGAAATAGCCTCGGTCCTATCTTGCTGATGCCAAGAGAAGCGACGCGTACAAAGCCTGCGCGGTGAGCGAAGCAGAGGCAAGGGCCCGAGACCGCTGTCTCGGGCTTTCTCTATTTGGTATTCTCCGTTCCAGGAAGCTATAGTCGATTAGTACGGCTTCACGTGCCAATTTGTTGGTCGCCGCCGTTCAACTAAACCTGACCAGTTGGAGGAGCCATGTTGCTCAACGTCAAGGCTGGAGCGATAACTGGAGCGATACTCGCGGGTGGGACTTTCTTCCTCGTTGCGTTGGCCAACCTCATGTTCTCGTCCTACGGCAATGCACTGCTCGATCTAGGATCCTCTGTGTATCCCGGCTATAGAGGGCCGGGTGGGTTCGGCTCCGTCATTGTCGTTACGATGTACGCGGTGGTCGATGGTTTCCTGGGTGGAGCGTTACTAGTCTGGCTGTATAACACCTTTGCCAAGCGGAGTTCTGACCACGTAAAGATGTAACAGTTTGTGAGGTGACAGACACATGTGCAGGAACATCAAGAAGCTCCGCTACCCTGACCGCCCGCCGACGGACGAAGAGTTGCACGACGCTGCGTTGCAGTTCGTGAGAAAGATCAGTGGGTATAGGGTGCCATCGAAGGCCAACAGCGCTGTCTTTGACCGTGCGGTTACCGATGTCGCGGCTGCCGCGCGAGCCATGTTTGCTGATCTGCCGGTGAGAATCGGCGCCGGGTGACACGTTGGCCGTCGTCGCACCCGCTGAGCTAATCGCGCTGAGCGATTCCTCGCATGGCTCCGAGGATCAGATTGTAAGCCGCCTGCAGGGACCGGCCCTGCGGGTCCCTGTCCCCCTCGGGTGTCGAGGCGATGCCAAGGGCCGCCACCTTCTCGAAACGGAACATCTCGGCTATGGCCGCGGCAAGTTCTTCACTGGTCGGGCCGTCGGCCACGGTCAGCGGGTGACCCGCTACCTCACCAGGGTCCAGGACGTCCATATCGACGTGAACGTAGATGACGTCGGCCACTTCACTGAGCCAGGCCATCTGGGAGCGGATATTCTCCGATAGGGTCCTGATGTCATCGACCGAGATCGTCTGAATATCAGACTCGTCAATCAGTTCCTGCTCCAGCGGGTCTGTATCCCGGAGCGCTGCCATCACGATTCGACTCGTGGGGAGTGCGGGATCCAGCCCGGACTCGATCCTTAGGTTGGTCAGAGCCATGCCAGCCGATACCGCGACTGGCATCCCGCCCAACATGCCGCTGAGAGTAGTCTCGGGCGTGTTGAAATCTCCGTGGGCGTCAATGAACACCAAGGCTACCTGACGCGGGGTCTGCCCCGGGGTGCCATCTTGAAGGCCGCCCAGAACGCCCAACAGCGACGTACAGTTCGCCAGCAGCCCCACCGACAAATAGCCCTGCTTCGCATTCTCGGAGACGATGTTGGCAAGGTGACCGTTGGCGAGTCCCATACGATGCCATTCACCGTATTCCCTCTCCTCGGCGGGCGACAGCCGCACGGTTGAGATCGGTTTCAATTCGGCACCTAATGCTGCCAAAGTGTCCGCTATTCCGCCCTGTTCCAGGTAATCGGGGACGGGAGAGAGCTCGGCGACATTCCGCCCACCGGTGTACGGCATCTTGACAAGGGCCACTTTGGTGCTAGTGTGGGGTCCCGCACTTTTCTGAGCCTGGGTCAGACAGGGAAGCACCAGGAGGGTAGCTGCGACGATAGCTACGGTTTTCATTCGGGTTCTCCCTATGGGGTGTGGCGTGGTAGACCGCCAGGATAAGTGCTGGGGTTTGGCACGGCAAGGTTGTGGGTGTGGGAGTAAGGAATCCTTCATATAGGGTTCAGCGGCTCACGGGGAACACCCTGGTATTCGTTGTGGTAGGGCAATTTGGAAGGATGGATGATGGCCAGATTGAGATTGTACCGACGAGTCACGGGCTGGTTGAGGGGTCTGGTGCAGGAAGTGCCTGACCACCTGGCCGTCTGTGAATTCGATTGTGAGGTTCTCGACTGCCGGATCCAGGATTGGCGCGCCTGTAGCAAGCTAGCCCAACAAATGTCCGATGGAGGCCATCGCACTGTTGTTCCGAAGCGACGGCGCTGGCATCGGCGGCCGGCAGCCCGCACCCGGCCTGCGGCATCTTACGAGTCAGAAAGTACCCCACTGAAGCAAGCCTGAGAACATCCCGCCGCTACGCTTGGCAGGACTCAGGGTCAAGTCATTCCACAATCGAATGCTGGGCTGCCGGGAACCAATGTTTGGTCCGGAGACAGATCTTCACGAGCATCAGCATGACTGGCACTTCGATGAGCACGCCCACCACCGTCGCCAGCGCCGCCCCTGAAGAGAGTCCAAACAGCATCACCGCGGTTGCAATCGCGACCTCAAAGTGGTTGGACGCACCGATCATTGCAGACGGTGCTGCGTCGGCATACGACAGCCTGAGCAACCGCGCAATGCCATACGTGATGGCAAAAATGAATACCGTTTGTATGAAGAGTGGAATCGCTATCCACAAGATCGTCAAAGGGTTTGAGAGGATGACTTCGCCTTTGAACGAGAACAGCAAGATGAGGGTGACGAGGAGAGCGGAGATCGTGACCGGAGTCAGCAGATGCAGGAATTTCTCCCGAAACCATCTTTCTCCTTTGGTAGCGATGATCCATTTCCTCGACAAATACCCAGCTGCGAGTGGCAGCGCGACATAGATCGAGATCGACAGCAAGAGTGCTTGCCACGGTACCGGCAACCGTCCGACACCAAGTAGAAACCCGCCGAGCAGGCCGTAAAGAAGCAGCATGGTAAGGGAGTTGATGGCGACC
This sequence comes from Gemmatimonadota bacterium, assembly GCA_039588335.1. Taxonomy (GTDB): domain Bacteria; phylum Gemmatimonadota; class Gemmatimonadetes; order Gemmatimonadales; family GWC2-71-9. The sequence goes on from JBDGZZ010000068.1 coordinate 13,092, forward strand.
ATCACGAGTGTGTGCCCGTCGTTGCCCTGAGCCAGGAACCCCCACACCAATACCATGGCGGTGCACGGAGCGATGCCGAGCAGGATGCAGCCAGCGAGGTAACTGCGCCACATGGGAACCTCGAGGACTTTCACGCCATCCTGCAGGACCACCGTCCCGTCTCCATGCGCAGCGCCCACCGGCAAGTCTAGTCCGAGCGGCATCTTGAGGTAATCCACAGCGTCTGGTCCGATGAACGTCAGAAACAGGGTGCCGAGAAAGAAGACGCTGATGGCGTACATGGTAAACGGCTTGACCGCCCAGTTCACGAACAACGTGAGTGATACCGGCCGCACGTTTCTACCCGCGTTGACGACTTCGGCGAAGTCGATCTTCACCATGATCGGATACATCATGAAGAACAAGCAGACCGCTATCGGTATCGAGACCACCGGCGCATCGTTCACGTAGATTGCCAGACCGTCGAGGAACCTGGACACTCCTGGAGCGACGGAGCCCAGCACGATCCCCATGCCGATGCAAAGCAGTATCCAGACGGTCAGGTATCGTTCGAAGAATCCCAGACCTTGGGGTTTGGCCATCATTCTCTCGCAGTGCGCTGTAGTTCTACTGTCTGCGTCCGGCAAAGCTCTTCGACCGGTAGGGTGCGGAGCTGCTTGACTACGGCTGCGTCGCTGCGGACCTGCGTATCCCGCCGGACCCGCTGCCACAACCACTCCCCGATCTCGACGGCATCCTCAGACTGCGCTGGCCCGTAGTGGATCCATCGTCCGTCCTTGCGCTCTTCAACGAGTTCCGCTCTCCGTAGTTCCGCCAGATGGGCAGAAACTGTTGAAGGGGCGAGGTTGAGAACGGCCGTGATTTGGCAGGCACAGAGTTCGCCCCCGCGGATCATCGCCATGATTCGCATCCGCGCGGGGTGTCCCAGGGCCTTGTGGATCCGGACGATATCGGGGAGTTGGGTCGTAGTCATTTCGTTGTTTCGCGAAATGTAGTAAGATGGCAATCGTTGGCAAGCTGCTCTGCGCCGCGGTTTTGAGGCTGGAACGGAGCGGACGGTGGGAGCGGGGGGCTAGATTAACGGTCTTGAGAAGAGGTTCCACACTCGGTGCGACCCTGAAGGACCGTCACGCATCTAGGAGTGCAGCCCGGGCGATACACGGGCCGAGTCAGAGCTACGGAAGTCTCACAAATCGAGGAAGAGATCCCATGCGTGTATTGTTGCGCGGGGCCTTGGTGGCTCCTGTATGTCTGCTGTTGGCAGCGAATGCTACTTCGATGGCTGCTCAAGTTCCCGAACAGCGTCTCACAACGCCTGCGGCTTCGTTCCCTCAGGAATTCGGCGCCGTCCGAGGGTTGCTCGAGTTGCCAGACGGGCGTGTCTTGGTTGCTGACGGGTTGGGGCAGGCCCTGATGCTCGTCGATTTGGTGGCCGGGAGCGCCGATACGGTTGGGCACCTCGGCCAGGGACCGGAGGAGTATAAGACCCCGGACGGGCTGTATCCGTTACCGGGTAACTCCATCCTCTTGGTTGACTTGGGAAATGGTCGATTGACCCAGCTTGGCCCGGACCTGAGTTTCAGCGAGACGATGCCGCTGGCGCAGGGGGATCCAACCACCGGCATGGGAATGTCACTGAGAATACCCGGAGGAGTAGACAGGGAAGGGGGAATCTACTACCAGGGGCGGGGTGCAATGCGCCCGGGTGCGCTTCCGGATTCCGGAATGGTGCTGCGCTGGGACGTAGAAAGCGGAGCGGTGGATACGCTCGCACTGGTCAAGCTGCAGGAGATGAGGCAGACCAACAGCGGTGGTCGGAACAACCAGTCGGTTTCGATCAGTCCGGTCCCCCTCAGTCCGCAGGACGGGTGGGCCGTTGCAATGGACGGGCGGCTGGCTGTTGTGAGAACCAATCCTTACCGAGTTGACTGGATCATGTCCGACGGGAGTGTCGTCTCGGGTCCGGCAATCGATTACGATCCGGTGACGATCGGCAATCCCGAGAAAGAAGCCTATCTGGACAACATGCAGCGTAACGGGTTGCAGGTGATGGTCTCGATGGAAAACGGTCGCAGGAGTATGAACTTCTCGCGCGGCGGTGGGAGATCCGGTGAAAGAGACCTGGATGCGTATGAGTGGCCGGAAGTAATGCCGGTGTTCGATCCGTCTGGCGTCGAAGTGTCCAGCGATGGGTCTCTGTGGGTCCGACGTTATCTCGAGGCGGATGCGGCCCCGACCTTTGATGTCTTCGACAGTGACGGCAAACTCGTGAGACGTGTAATCCTGCCCGAGGCTCGGGAAGTGGTTGGATTTGGGAAGGGCGTGGTCTACCTGACGCGAATTGACGAGTACGATCTGCAGTGGTTGGAGAAGTACGAACTCAAGTAGAAATGTAGGCGCGCAGTCGTTCGGCGAAGTGAGATATGCGCATTGAACGACTGCGCGCCTGTGTGTTCCTAATACCCTACTGCAGCACCATCTCTGTCGCGCGGATCGGCTGCGCCGATTCGCTCGCCGGTCAACGGGTCGATCATGATGCAGTGGGTTGATCCCTGCCTCCCGCGGAACCCGACCCGGTGACCCATCTGTTCCAGTGCGAGTTTGACATCTTCGTCTATACCGTCTGCCTCGATCCGAATCTGGTCGGGGAACCACTGGTGATGTAGCCGTGATGCACTCACCGCTTCCTGGATCCCCATGTCGAAGTCAACGACATTCAAGATGACCTGCAGCACGCTGTTGATTATCGTGCGGCCACCGGGGCTCCCTACCACAGCTACGAGTTCTCCATCCTTGGCCAGAATGCTGGGTGTCATGCTCGAGAGCATGCGCTGCCCCGGGCGGGCGAGATTGGGTTCGCTGCCAATGTTCCATAGAGTGTCGGTGAGGCCGCGCTTGGGGTTGAAGTCTCCCATTTCGTTGTTCAGCAGAAAGCCCGCACCGGGCACGACGATCTTGGACCCGTAGCCCGCCTCCAGCGTGTACGTAACGGATACCGCCATACCTTCGGCGTCCACGACCGAGTAGTGTGTGGTCTGCGGACTCTCGTACGGCAGCTCAATATCCACCAATTGGGATGGCGTAGCATGCGATCCGTCG